>JALVEF010000270.1 GCA_027031185.1 Saprospiraceae bacterium | reverse complement strand
GCCAGGCCATCGGGATTGGTTTTGGTGCCGATGTCGCTGATGACACGGGCCAGGTGGCGGAGCTTTTCGTGGTATTTGGCGCTATTCCAGTTTTTGGAGCCGCGGGGCGTAAATTCGGTATCGCGCACTCCTTTGGTATCAATGGTGTCAAACAGGTTTTCAAAATTGTAGAAACCGAAGTGGACAACTTGGGAAAATTCTTTGGGCTGTTGGACCGTCTTTTTGGGTGTACAGGCGCCTACAAGCGAGGCCGCCGCGAGTATCCAAAGGAAGCTTTTGCGCATGGAGCAGTGTTTGCGAGCAAAGATAGTTTATATAAGGTTAACGGTTAAGGGTTAAGGGTTAAGGGTTAAGGGTGAAGGGTAAAAAAACGGCAGGGGCAAAGCGCACTTTACCCCTGCCGAAGTCAAAATGGATGGTTGGAACATTATCCGCGGGGAATTTTCAATTCCTGGCCGGGGAAAATTTTGTTGGGATCGTCCAGGATGTCGCGGTTGGCTTCGAAGATTTCTTTGTAGCGCATGGCGTCCCCATAGTACTGCTTGGCGATGCGGGAGAGCGAATCGCCTTTGCGAACGACGTAAATATCAAACTGCGGAGCTTCGACTTCGATGCGGTCGTCCACGTTGAATACGCCGTCAATGCCATTGAGGGCGTTGATGATGGCGTTTTTGTCATCTTCTGACTTGACCAGGCCGACAACGGATGCGGTATTGTCGTAGTAGTCCACATTGAGATTTTGGACATTGACTCCCAGCGAAGCGATGGTATTTTTGATGACCATGATCTTCTGGGAGCGTATCATCTCATCCATTTGGGTGTTTACATCCGGTTTGGGTGGGGTCGGGTTGTTGGCTTTATTCCTTCCTTTGAGAAAATCAAAAAGACCCATGATTTGTTGGTTTGGTTAATAAAAAAGCCGTAAGGCAGACACAAAGATACAGATTTTGGATGAATCGTCGGCAGGTTTGCAAATCTTGGTGCCTGATGATGTGTAAAGGAGACGGGCGTGAAGAAGAGAGGAATCGAAGAACCGAAGAACCGACAAACGGCTACACCGCTACACCGCTATGGTCGGTGAGCAGAGTCGAACCGCACCGTTACACCGTTACACCGTTACACCGCTACACCGCTATACCGCTATACCGTCCTTTACCTTGGACCTTGGACCGCAAAGTTGTACCTTTGCGGGCGGGTATGAAACCGGGGAAGTTGCTATGAAGAAGGCGATAATGATTACGGCGGGTTTTTTGCTGGTGGGTCTGGGGCTTTTGTCGCTGATGCTGATGCTTCTCGGAGGGCGCTTTACCTATCTGCGCTGGTTGGATTATTGGGGGCCGCTGGCCGGATTTGTGCTCAAATTGCTGATGGTACTGGCCGGCTTCCTGCTTATTTTTTTATCGGGTATCGACTGGGAAAAGGAAAGAGATGCTCTAAAGTAGCTGTTTAGGTACCCGCTGTTTTTGCGCTAAAAACAGGAGCACCTAAACCGTTACAAAAGGACTAAACTATGCTACGTGCTATCTCACCGGTGGACGGCAGGTATGCCGGGAAGACAGCCGCTTTGGCGGACTATTTCTCGGAATATGCACTCATCCGCTACCGGCTATTTGTGGAAATCCAATACCTGATAGCGCTGATCCAGTATCCGGTGCCGGCACTGGCAGACTTTGATGCGGCGCGCATTGATGACTTGAATGCCATTTTTGAAGACTTCGACGTGCGCGATGCGGAAGCCATCAAAGCCATCGAAGCCGTCACCAATCACGATGTCAAGGCGGTGGAGTACTTTCTCAAACAGAAACTGGACGAGATGAACCTGTCTCGCTACCGCGAATTTGTCCATTTCGGTCTGACGTCCCAGGATATCAACAACACCGCCTTTCCGCTAATGGTCAAGGAGGCACTTATTGATGTGTACTATCCCCTGCTGAAAGAATTGCTGGATGCGCTCCGCGCGCTTGCCGCTAAGTGGGCCGGTACACCGATGCTGGCTTTTACGCACGGTCAGCCGGCGTCGCCGACGACAGCAGACCGGCAGATAATGGTGTTTGTAGAGCGGGTAGAAAAACAAATCGAAGGGCTCAAAAGTGTGGAGATAACGGCCAAATTCGGCGGGGCTACCGGCGGACTTAATGCCCATTTTGTGGCTTATCCGGATTTGAACTGGCACGACTTTGCGGATCGCTTTGTGCAAGAGTATTTGGGCCTGGCCCGCCAACAGTACACGACACAAATCGCCCATTACGACAATTTGGCGGCGCTTTTCCACAATCTGCAACGCATCAACACCATCTGGATTGACTTTGCCCGCGATATGTGGCAGTACATCTCCATGAACTACCTGTCTCAACACGTGGTAGCGGATGAGGTGGGCTCGTCCGCGATGCCACACAAGGTCAATCCCATTGACTTTGAAAATGCGGAGGGCAATCTGATGATGGCCAATGCGGTCTTTGCCTTTCTGGCGGAGAAGTTGCCGGTGTCGCGCTTGCAGCGCGATTTGACGGACAGCACGGTACTGCGCAATGTGGGCGTACCGTTTGCGCACACGGTCATTGGTTTCCGGTCGCTGCTGAAAGGTATTTCAAAAGTGGCGCTCAACCGCCAAAAGCTCTGGGATGACTTGGAGGACAACTGGGCGGTGGTGGCGGAGGCCATCCAAACTATCCTGCGGCGGGAGGCGTTTCCGGAGCCTTACGAGGCGTTGAAAAAGTTGACGCGGGGCAAGGCCCGGATTACGGCTCAGGATATCTTGATGTTTATCAATGATCTGCCGGTCGCGGAAGGCGTTAAGGAGGAGCTCCGCCGAATCACGCCGCATAATTATACCGGGAAAGCGCCAATGGGTTGAACGCTGGCGCGTTGAGTTTGCGCCTTACGGCGCGTTGAAGTGGCCCTTCGGGCCGTTGAATTTCCTGCGCTCACGTGCTGTTTGATGGTCCCGCTTCGACTTCGCCCTTGAATTTCACTCCACTTCGGCAAGCT
>JALVEF010000269.1 GCA_027031185.1 Saprospiraceae bacterium | reverse complement strand
GCAAGCAAGTCCCGCACTTACATGCTTTGCCGGAATAAAGCTTTGGTCCTTCCACATAGGCTTGTTGCATGATTGAGTTCTGTTGCTATCTTTTATGGGCAAGTAAGTGCGGGACAAGTAAAGCGCCACTATTCCCTTTGCCGTCGGCTTCAGCCGACGGGGAGAGAGCACAAAAAAAAAATTGGGGCTTTAGCCCCCCCTTCCCGGGCCCATTTTCGGGGCTGAAGCCCCTTTTTGTTTTGATGCCTTTGTCCCGTCAGCTAAAGCTGACGGCAATATAATGCAATGCAATGCAATGCAAAAAAATGTCTTTGTTCTCCTTGCCGTCGGCTTCAGCCGACGGTTGCAAGGGCAAAATAAGTTGGGGCTTTAGCCCTAAAAGCAATGCAAGGCAAAAAAACAATTGCCCTAACCTCGCGGCGGTCACGCCGCAAACTCCACTCTTTTTTCGTCCCGGCGTGCGTCGGACAATTGGGGTGGTCGTCTATTGTCGTGCACTGGCATGGAGTACCTATTGGCCGATAAATCCGGGCAGCCCGTCTAATTTTATGGCCCGGTGCCCGGCTTTTGCGTAATTTGCGAGTCCACTCCAAAGCTGTGGTTATGGTTGAGAACAGTATTATTCAAACCGAGCACTTGCAGAAGATATATGTGATGGGCAAGGAAAAAGTCTATGCGCTGCGCGATATTACACTGACCATATTCAAAAATGACTTTGTGGCATTGATGGGGCCGTCCGGCTCCGGTAAATCCACGCTGATGAATTTGCTCGGCTGTCTGGATACGCCGACGGCCGGGCGTTATTACCTGAATGGTAGGGATGTCAGCCGGCTGAGTGACGACGAAATGGCGGAAATACGCAACAAAGAGATCGGCTTTATCTTCCAGACCTTTAATCTCATCCCCCGCTTGTCGGCGTTGGACAACGTGGCTCTGCCGCTCATTTATGCGGGCGTACCCGGTACTGAGCGGCTCGCCATCGCCCGCCAAAAACTGGAGGCCGTCGGTCTTGGCGATCGCATGGATCACAAACCCAATGAACTGTCCGGGGGACAGCGTCAGCGTGTGGCCATTGCCCGGGCCCTGGTCAATAATCCATCCATTATTCTGGCCGATGAACCGACCGGGAATCTTGACACCAAGACGTCTGTGGAGATTATGGCCATTCTCGAAGCGCTCCACGAGGCCGGCAATACCATTATTATCGTGACGCATGAGCCTGACATTGCAGAACATAGTCACCGCATCATTCGTTTAAGAGATGGATTGGTGGAGTCCGATGAGCGGAATCCCCATCCCGTCCGGGCTGCCGTACGCCGGGACGGGGCGGTCAATGACTGACTATGGCATTCAAGATCTATACAAAAAAGGGTGATACCGGCGAGACCGGTCTCTATGGCGGTCAGCGCTTGCCCAAGGACCATATCCGTATTGACGCCTACGGTACGGTAGATGAACTCAACGCTTACGTGGGACTATTGCGGGATCACTTGCCCGATCCATCCTTCTACCCGGCCCTTCTGGATATCCAAAAGACTCTCTTTAATATCGGGTCTCATCTGGCGGCTATGCCCAAGATGCAGGCCAAACTCCCCGCTATATCCGAGGGCGACATCCGCCGGCTGGAACTTGACATTGACGCCATGGAGGCAGTTCTCCCCCCGCTGACGGTCTTTATTTTGCCCGGAGGACATCCGCTCGTCTCCCTGGCTCATGTGGCGCGTACCGTCTGTCGCCGGGCTGAGCGGCAGGTCGTGGCGTTGCACCGCCAGGAGCCGGTGGACGCGGTGCTGATCCGGTATCTCAACAGGCTGTCCGACTATTTTTTCGTACTGGCCCGTCACCTGGCGCATCGTCTCCGGGTGGAGGAGATACAGTGGATGCCCTCCGGTTCCCAGTGAAAAGCCGTACCTTAGCGACATGATCCAAAAGCTCAAGGCATTTGCGGCCCAATTGCCGGTGGTGGCCAAGATGCTTATCCCCCTGGCCGTATTGTTTATCCTGGGCGTACTGACGCCGCGGGATACCCGGTTTCGTTATGAATTTCGTCTGGGGCAGGTATGGCGTCATGGCGATTTGTTGGCGCCGTTTGATTTTCCAATATACAAAACGGATGAGGATATTGCGGCGGAGGAACGGCGCATCCTGGACAATACACCGCCTTACTTTGTGCTGGATTCCAAAGTAAGTGCACGAGTCAAGGCCCATTTTGAGCAAGCATTTGATCAACAGTTGCGAAACGAAGCGGATAATGCGGATTTTCGCGAAGTGGGCAATCATGCGGCCCGTTATCGTCAGGTGGGCCGGGGGTTGTTGGATCATCTGTATCAGATTGGTATTGTGGAGCGCGACAGCATTTTGGCCGGCAAGCCGTCTTCGTACGTTATTCAGGTCATCCATGACAACGAAACGCACAAAACGACGCTGGGCAGCTTGTATGATTTAGAGTCTGCTGTTGAGTTTTTGACGGATACCTTGCCCCACACGCCATTGCGCAATCCGGATTTTTTGCTTCCGGTGCTGGAGCAAGTCATCCGTCCCAATATTCGATACAGCGACACGCTGACTCATAGATTTTTGGAGCGGGCGAAGAAGGCTATCTCACCGGTGGCCGGTTTTGTCAAGGCCGGGGATTTGATCCTGTCCAACAATGCGCGCATTACGCCGGCCGACTATCAAAAATTGGTATCGCTCAAGCGCCAATACGAGTCCGGGCTCCAACAAGGGCGCTCCAAGTGGTGGCTTATGGCCGGCAATTTTGCCTTTACCGGTGGGCTTTTGTTTTTGTTGTTTGCCTTTGTGCGGCGCTACCATCCGGACGTGTATGCGCGTGTCAGCGATGTGCTGTTGCTCTATTTGTGGCCATTATTTTACGGTTTACTGGCCATTTTTGTGGTGCGGCATCCGGTGATGAATCAGTTGTTTATCCCGTTTGCCATCCTGCCGCTGGTCACGAAAAATTTTTTCCGGCCCAGTTTGACCATTGTACTGTACCTGGTGGTGGTGTTGTTGGCCACATTTATTTTGGGGCAGGGATTTGACTATGCCGCTTTGCAGATTGTGGCAGGGCTCGGGGCCTTGCTGATAGGGCGGCATACCTTGCATTGGGGGCAGTTTTTTAAGTCTATTGGTGTGATCCTGGCCATCTATCTGGTTTTTGACATACTGTTGAGTTTTGTCAAGACCGGTGCGGTCAACCATGAGATGCCGGGGCGTATTTTGTGGTTTTTGCTCAATGGATTTCTATTGCTGCTATCATATCCACTGGTACAATTGTTGGGGCGGACTTTCGGCAAGTTGACGCGCGTGCGATTGGTGGAATTGTCAGACTACAATCACCCCTTACTGCAGCGATTGTCGCAAGAGGCGCCGGGCACGTTTCAGCATTCTCTACAGGTGTCCAATCTGGCGGAAGCGGCGGCCAATGCCATAGGAGCCAACGCGTTGTTGGTGAAGACCGGTGCCCTGTATCACGACATCGGCAAGTTGAAAAATCCGCAATACTTTATCGAAAACCAGAAGGGCAAAAACCCGCACGATGCTTTGTCGGCGGATGAGAGTGCCAAAATCATCATCGGCCATGTCAAGGAGGGGGAGCGTCTGGCGCGCAAGCAGGGCTTGCCGCGCTCCATTATTGATTTTATTTTGACCCATCACGGGACCGGTCGTGTGGAGTACTTCTACCGGACGATGCTCAAACAGCACGGCGAGGATGCCGTCAACATAGAAGACTTCACTTATCCCGGGCCGCGCCCGCGAACCAAAGAACAGGTCATCCTGATGCTCGCCGATTCGTTGGAAGCGGCTTCCCACAGCATCACCGACATCAACCGGGAAAAGCTGGATGCGCTGATTCAAAAAATTGTCGAGAACAAAAAGACGTCCGGACAGTTTGATGACTCTGACATCTCGTTTGCCGACTTTTACAAAGTCATAGATGTCATCCGGGACCGGCTACTGTCCATTTATCACATTCGTGTGGAGTATCCGGATTAAATCGTTACGTACATGGCAAAGAAAACATCGCAGCTGCCACAGCCCACGTATCAGGATTATTTGGAACGTTTTCCGGAAGTGGAGTTGCCCGTCATTATCACAGATGCGCTCCAGCGTGAGCTGGAAAAGGTCAACAAACCGTTTCCCGAGCTCATCCAACATGCCTTTGTTGAAAAGGCCGACCGCTGGCCCCGGGATGAATTTACCGAGTATTTGCCCGGCTTTAAGGTGACAACGGACAAAAACTTTGATGCGGTGGTGTTTTGGAAGGCGGGCCTGATGTCTTATGAGTACATCCTGGCTACTTATTCGCCCAAAGGTGAACTCATCTCTTCTGAAATCATCGCCAAAATGAATGTTGGAAAAAACAGCATCGCTCAGTCGGCTACCGTCATATCGGCTGACTGGATCATCTATGTTGTCGAAGGTCAGCTGGATTTGGCTGAAACGGACGAGTTTGATCCGGCCAATACGGTCAGTTATAATTTTGAAGTGTTGCCGTCCGGTGAAATTATCAAATACGGTGAAGAGGAGTTTTTGTCATAACGATAAAACCTATAAGGTTGCCAAAAACTTATAGGTTTGAGTGGTTATTATACTCAGAGCGATTTGTTTAGGGACGAACAGGATTTCAGATTTCGGATTTGAAAATGAATCCCGCCCGGATGTACCGTAGTCCCGTAGGGACGAAAGCTTTGTAGCCAATAGTTCAACCGAAATTCAAGCTCCGTAGGAGCGAAACAAAAAAGATAAGCAGGGCAAACACCTACACCCGGGCTCCCCTTCGACAGGCTTGGCTGGTGCGGTTCGACGTGGCTCACCGGCCTAGCGCAGTCGAACCACATTACAAGGCAAAGGTAGGTGCAAAAAGGGCATTTTAGCACAAAAACAGCGGGTACCAAAACAGTTACACGAGTATATATTATTTATTCCACCAAACCCTCCATGCTTTCTTCCAGTTGTCTGGCTTCCTTTAAGAAAGTCTCCACATCCATTTCTTTAAAGAACAGCATCCCGTGGCAGGCCCGCAATCTGGGGCTGGGATTTTGATAAAAATAATCTTTCCCCAGTAGCAGATACAAACTTTTCATCTGATCTACCCAAATTTTTTGTGCAAGCTTACTAAACTTACCGTCATACATATAACTCGGGAAGGAAGCATTGACCTGCGTCAAATAGCAATGCTCAAAGGCGGCATCCATTGTTGCCATCCCGTTGAGCGATACCGGCACCATCACATTGGCTTCTGACGGCTTGAAGCGATACCACACGTTTCGATAGCCCCAAATCCGGAAATTGGACAAGTCCTCTTCCCGGGCCCATTGGCGGACGGCCGCTGCAATGGCTTGCAACACCTTATAATGCGTGTCAGGCCCGCTGCCTTCCGGGTCCAGTGCCAGGCTTAGCACCGTGGGTTTGATCGTCCGCAATTGCTCTAAAATAGGCAGTACATCGCGGTTTTTCTCCGGGAGTTCTGTAAAAATATCACCCGTGTAAAAACCCAAACGCAAATGATGCACATCCTTGACCCGTATCCCGAAGTGCGCCCAAACCAACTCTTCTTCAAACTCCCGGATCATCCCTTTCAACTTTTGGATATCCGGCGGATTCTTTTGACCATCATAGCTGTTTCGTAAAATCGACAGGATGTCATTGATCTTGAAAAACAGCTCTTCTCCACTCTTGCTGCCGTATATCTCTACGATCGAGCGCACCACACGGTGAGCCAAGCCCCGTTTTTGCTCAAATGCATCTTCAGCGGCCACGGCCGACAAAAAGTGATAGACATCTTTGTCCCACTTATACTTATAACCGGATGAAAAAAAATCCGGAAACCGGACCATCTGTATCAGGCCCTTTTCCAGTAGCTGCTTGGTAAACTCCAGCGTCTCAATCACAAAAGTGTTGGTAACCGCCGTAAAACCGGATGTCATCACGGCAAATTGTGCTTGATTCGTCTCGTCTCTCAACAGCCGGTGTATATGTGGCAATAAACCCAACATCACATCGTCATGATGGGGGCCGGTGTGATAATAGCGCTGATTCGATTCCGGCTCCATGCCTTTGTTTATCTTATCAATAATGGCTTGCTGAACCGATTTGACGGTATCATTCGAGAGGTTGGGGATGAGCCGGCAATAGGGATCGTTTTTCAAGTCATCCAAGGTCAAACGACTTCCAAATTTATCCAGCTTTTGAGACAACTCAATAACGGCCCGCTCTGTCTTTTCCCGGGTCCATTCTCCCTCATGATAGTACCGGTTCACTTCATCTTCCAGCAGGGAAGCCGCTCCTTTCGTGAGATAGAATCTGGCCATTTTCAGGCGCTGCAACACCGTGGCCGGATAAATATTGGTCGGCTCGGACTCCAAGGACTGTTTGACGATCTCTGCTTTGGCTTCGCCCGCTGCAAAAATGATAGCGGTTGTATCCGGATTATAGGTAATGGTCCCCAGCCCAATCGTAATCACCAGGCGATTTCTGGAAATCTCAATCCCGCCTAAGTCCGTGGCCGCGACGGCTTGGGTCTCAAAGTTGGTTGCAGTGAGCCGGGTGGTCGAAAAGTGGTCCGAGCCTCTTGTATTGAAGGCGATATGTCCATCCGGGCCAATCCCGCCCAGGAAAAAACCAATCCCGCCCGAATCCCTGATTTGCTGCTCATAATCGGCACACCACTTGTCAATCTCGAAGATGGCTTCTTGCTGCCGGGCCTCCAAGCGTGTCTTCGGAGAGCGAAAGCGCAAAGACAAGTCCACTTTCAAATCGGGAAATACCTCACTCAACGTCGCCTTCGTTCCGTCAGCGGTCAAAGGGATCTCATTGGCATTAATCAGCAGGGCATTATCGGGATTCAGCCCGAATCCTTTGATATAATACTCTCTCACATAGTGGTAGAAGCTATTCTTCTGGCTCGAATCAATAGGAAAAAACTCATCTATCTGCACAAACTTCAAGTCTCCCAAATAAGGTTTTTCTTTCAGTGACAGGCCGTTTTGTGCCAGCAGTCTCTGTACACTTTCCTCTCCGAAATGGTCAATAATGTATTTCGTCCACTTAATAAAATATTCCGGGGTTTTTCCGGTGGGCAAACTAATCACGCCTTGTGGATTCTCCACTACCCATTCCAAAAATCGCAGCGCCGTCAAAAAGCCGAGTTTGGGAAAATTATCCACAATGATATACGGGAGCTTGGTCGTCATCTCTTTCCATTGGGGAGACTTTTCCAAGAATTTCTGCTCAACAGGGGAAAAATTTGTCTTCATATCTCAATTTTTCGTGCAAATGGGGCAGTCGCTTGGGTATCCCCGAATATTTGGGCAAAATCCGGCAGTACTCGCCCCAACTTCAGGTCTCCAAACTGTCACGAAATAGTAAAGGTAGCCCTTTTTTTCTTTGCTGAAAACAACAATGGTACGATAAGAAACCAAGCAGCAATAGTGCCAATTTTCAGCGTTTTGTTGATGCCCCATCTATTTTCCCAAGGCGATGATTCGTCCGTATGGCAGGTCACTGCCATAATACCATGTCGTTTCATATCTCCGGACGTGAAACCAGCCATTGACAAGTAAGGCAGCGCGGGCGCAGCAAAAAAATTCTCCCGTGTCTTGCTTAATCCGGCCATTACACTTATAATGCGCGCTGCAAGCGCCTGGCGGGCGGGGCGTTTTTGTTGTTTTTTTGTAACTGTTTAGGCGCCCGCTGTTTTTGCGCTAAAACAGGAGCACCTAAACAGTTACATTCCAACAAAACAAAGCTTCCCCTTTGGTACTTGTTTAGTCGTCCTTTGTGTTGTCATTTGGCAAACAAATACCAACACTTGGCATAAATCGAATACGTGAAAAAAGAAAGAAAAAAGAAAGCCAAAAAACTACCTGTACACCGGCTGCAGCGCAAACTGCTGAGCATCTTGCGCAAGAAACCCAAAAAGCAGTTTAATCCCGCCCAGCTGAAAAAGTACCTCAACAGCGACAACAATACCGACTCCATCACCTATGCGCTCGAGCAGTTGGTACAAGCGGGCACTGTAGTCCGGCGCGGAGATTATAAGTTTCAGTACAATAAAATACCGGATACGGAAATCGAAAACACACCGGGCCGATACTACGAAGGCTATCTGGACAAGACCCGGTCCGGTGCCGGCTTTGTCCTTGTTCCCGGGCTGGACGATGATGTATATATCCCCAAAAAGTATATCCGCGGCGCCATGAACGGCGACCTGGTCAAAATCAAAATGCTCGACAGCCTTCGTCGCCGCAAAGAGGGCCGGATTGTCGAAATCCTCGAACGTGCCACCACGCGCGTGGTGGCACGCCTGCGCCTGATGGGCGATGTAGCCGTGGCCTTTCCCGATCAGGAAGGACTGCCTCCCGAAATTCATATCCCGGTCGAAGAAATTAACGGCGCACGCGACGGTGATATGGTAGTCATCGCCATCACCCAATGGCCCCAAAAGGTGCGCGACGTGCCCGCCGGCAAAGTGGTGGAGCGGCTCACCGCCCGCAACGAATCGGACCGTGTGATGCAGTCCATTCTCATCAATCACGGCTTTTCGATGCGCTTCCCTAAGGAGGTGATGGAGCAGGTCAGGCCGCTGACGGCGCGCATCCCCAAGGCGGAGATCAAGCGGCGGCGGGACTTCCGACAGGTGACCACTTTTACCATAGACCCTGAGGATGCCAAAGACTTCGACGACGCACTTTCGTATCGGGATTTGGACAACGGCTATTTTGAGATCGGCATCCACATTGCCGATGTCACCTACTATATGGAACCGGATACACCGCTGGACCGGGAAGCGTATGAGCGCGCCACTTCCGTCTATCTGGTGGACCGGGTCTGCCCGATGCTGCCCGAAAAGCTGTCCAACAACTTGTGTTCGTTGCGGCCAAATGTGGACCGGCTGGCCTTCTCGGCGGTCTTTACGTTCGATCCTGATTATAAGATTAAGAAGCGCTGGTTTGGGCGTACCGTCATCCATTCCGACAAGCGCTTCACCTACGAGAAAGCCCAGAAGATTTTGGACGCGGGCAAGGGGCCGTATTTCTATGAATTGGACCGGCTCAATAAAGTGGCTGCCCATTTGCGGAAAAAGCGCTTTCGCGAAGGCGCTATCAGTTTTGAGACCGACGAGATCAAGTTCAAATTGGACAAGGAGGGCCGTCCCTTAAAGATTTACCTCAAGTCCCGTCTGGATACCCACATGCTGATTGAAGATTTTATGCTGTTGGCCAACCGGTCGGTGGCTGAGTTTATCAAAAAGAAGTCCAAAGGCGGCCAGCCGATTCCATTTGTATATCGCATCCACGACCTGCCCGAGATGGACAAGCTCATAGACTTTGCGCGCTTTGCAGCATCCATGGGCGTCAAGTTTGACATCCAGACGCCGCGGGCCGTCGTCAGGTCCTTCAACAAGCTGTCGCGCATGGCTGAGCGACGCCCCGAGCTGAAGATACTGGTCATCATGGGCGTGCGCACGATGGCCAAGGCCGTCTATTCGACGGACAATATCGGCCATTATGGCCTGGGCTTTTCGGACTATACCCATTTTACGTCGCCCATCCGCCGTTATGCCGATGTACTGGTGCACCGCTTGCTGGCCAAAAATCTGGAGACGGTATTTCGCGCGGACAAGCAGCAACTGGAAGCCCAGTGCCGGCACATCTCCAACCAGGAGCGCAAGGCGGTGGATGCGGAGCGGGAAAGCGTCCGCTACAAGCAGGTCGAATTTCTCCAACAGTTTGTCGGGGAAGTCTTTGAAGGCATCATCCGGGGCATTGGTGATCGTGGGCTGTTCGTGGAGTTGCTGGACAATTTCTGCGATGGGATGGTCCCATTCGACTCCCTGGGGGATTACTTCATCGTGGAAAGGGGAAGGATGATTGCGCGCGGAGCGCGCACGGGGCGGCGATTTAAGCTGGGGGACAAACTTTGGGTGCAAGTCGTCGCCGCCGATTTGGACAAGCGCCAAGTGGAATTTCTAATCGCGGCTCCGCCGCGAAAACTTTCAAAATCAAAAAAGAACAGAAAATGATGCGTATCGGGCTGATCGGGCTGGGTAATGCCGGCAGTCATCTGGGCCGGTGGCTGTATCGCAAGCACCTGGGGCTTCAGGCCGTTTATAGCCGCACGCTGGTCAAGGCGGAGAGTTTCGGCAAGCGACGCAATATCTTTTACACCAACCGGCTGGCTGAACTGCCGGCGGATCTGGATTTGTACATCCTGGCCGTCCCGGACCAGGTGATACCGCAGGTGGCGCGGGAGTTGGCCGGTTTGAATCCGGCGGGCAGTGTTGTCCACGTGGCCGGGGCGACGCCTTCGACTGTATTAGAGCCATACTTCAAGCGCTACGGGGTATTGTATCCGCTGCAAACGCTCACACTGGGGCGGCGCATCAAGGCTGACCAGGTTCCTTTCTGCATTGAAGCCTCCGACGAAGAATTGAAAAAACAGTTGTTGGATCTGGCGATGGCCATCTCCGGCCGCGCTTATTTGGTATCGGATGCGGAGCGGGCGTGGCTGCACGTGACGGCTGTGATGGTCAACAATTTCTCCAACCATCTTTACACGCTGGCTGCCGGTATATTGGATCGCGAAGGCCTGGATTTTGACCTGTTGCGACCGCTGATTTTGGAGACGGCTCGCAAGGTGCAGAAACTGCCGCCCCGCGCGGCGCAGACCGGACCGGCGGCACGCGGGGATCAAAAGACGATCGCACGTCATCGGGAAATGCTGGCCAAATATCCGGACAGCCTGGCTGTGTATAAGTGTATCACGGAATCGCTGGTTCAATTAAAAATTAAAAATTAAAAATAGAATAAGAGCGTAGCGACACAAGGCCT
>JALVEF010000268.1 GCA_027031185.1 Saprospiraceae bacterium | reverse complement strand
CTATTTTATCCCTTAAAACAGGAGCACCTAAACAGTTACAATAATAGTTGAGTTTACTCGAAAGATTCCGGCCTGCCAATTCCTCGATTCCTGAGCTTACTCCAAAAACTCCGGCCTGTCAAAAAAGACGGTGTAGCGGTGCGGTTCGACAGTTCGACGGAGCTAGGTCAGTGAGCCTGCCGAACTGCACTGCACTGCACCGCAGGCTCACCGCCCATAGCGGTGTAACGGCCCCGCACTTAAATGCTTTGCCAGGTTTGAACTTTGTCTCCTTCCGCATTTGCCTTATACAGGATGGACGCCAGTTGCCACGCCCTTTAGGACAGGTAAGTGCGGGATATTTTTCATTTTTAATTTTTAATTGGAAAAAGAGCCGGGTGGAAGAAAATTCGGTTAGCTTTTTTGCAGTCCGTTTATTAGAGCGGACCCATAGCTACAAAATCAAAACGGATTGCCAAAGCGGACCAAGTCGGCGAATTGACGGATGCGGTCGCGGATGATGTCACCGGACAGTTCTTTCATGCGGGCATTGGAAAACTTCTCCACACAGAACGAGGCCATGGCGGAACCGACGATGATGGCCTTTTTGAAATTGTCTTCGGAGAGCCGGTTTTTCATGGCCAGATAGCCCATCATGCCGCCGGCGAAGCTGTCTCCGGCACCGGTGGGGTCGGTGACTTGTTCGAGGGGTAGGGCGGGGGCATAAAAGACGCTGTTTTGCTGGAAGAGCAGGGCGCCGTGCTCGCCTTTTTTGATGACCAGGATTTTAGGCCCCATGCGCAGGATTTGGCGGGCGGCCTTCATCAGGGAGTGCTCGCCGGAGAGTTGGCGCGCTTCTTCATCGTTGATGAGGAGCAGATCCACACGGCGCAAGACCTTCATCAGGTCGTCCCAGGCGACGTCCATCCAGAAGTTCATGGTATCCATGGCCACCAGCTTGGGGCGTTTTTTGAGCTGATCCAGGACACGCATTTGCACGGCAGGCGTGAGATTGCCGAGCATGACATAGGCGGTTTTTTGATAAGCCGGGGGCAGGACGGGATCGAAGTCCGCCAGGACGTTGAGTTCGGTGACAAGCGTGTCCCGCCCGTTGAGATCGTCGTGGTAGCGGCCGGCCCAGTAAAAGGACTTTTCGCCCGGTTTGATTTGGAGGCCTTCCAAATCAATGCCGACGGACTCCATATAGCGCAATTCGGCCGTGGGGAAGTCGTCGCCGACGACAGAGACCAGCTGGATGGGCGTAGTGAAGTGGGCGGCGGCCAGTCCGATGTACATGGCAGCACCGCCGATGACGCGATCCGCCTTTCCATGCGCCGTTTCGATGCTGTCGAAAGCGACAGTGCCTACGGTAAGTAATGCCATAAAAATTTTTGCGCAAATATTGCAAGAATAAATGAAACCTACTACTTTTGCATCCCCGAAGAGCAACTTCCCGCCCGCCGGGACGTTGTTTTTCTCAAATGCCTCATTAGCTCAGTTGGTTAGAGCGGCGGACTGTTAATCCGTAGGTCCAAGGTTCAAGTCCTTGATGAGGCGCCGGCCCCGTCCTTACGGACGGGGCTTTTTTGTTTGACGCACAACAAAGGCCCATTCCCGCTGTTTTTTCCTAAATTGCCGCGTCAAGCGTTAAAATCCGGGACATGCAGGAGAAACCGCCCGTCAAGACCGATTCTTCCACCTTTGTGCTAAATACCGTTGACGAAGCCGTCGCCGACATCCGCGCCGGCAAGATGGTCATCGTCGTGGACGACGAAGACCGCGAAAACGAAGGCGATTTCGTGGCGGCAGCCGAGCATGTGACGCCGGAGATGATCAACTTTATGGCCAAACACGGGCGGGGACTCATCTGCACGCCGATGGAAGAGACGCGCGCCGACCGCCTGGACCTGCCCCTGATGGTACACACCAATACCGCCCTGCATGAAACGGCCTTCACCGTGTCGGTGGACTTGATCGGACACGGATGCACGACGGGCATCTCCGCTTATGACCGCGCGACCTGTATCAAAGCCCTGGCGGATGACAGTTTCGGCCCGCAAGACTTCTCCCGCCCCGGCCATATCTTCCCCTTGCGGGCCAAGGCGGGCGGCGTGCTGCGCCGACCGGGCCATACCGAAGCCACCGTGGACCTGGTACGCCTGGCGGGCCTGACACCGGTCGGCGTGCTGGTGGAGATTCTCAACGAAGACGGCTCCATGGCGCGCCTGCCCCAGTTGGTCGAGATCGCCCGCCGCTTTGATCTGAAAATCATCAGCATCAAAGACCTGGTCGCCTACCGGCTGCGCCACGAAAGCCTGGTCGAGCGGCTGCAAAGCTGGCAACTGGACAGCAGTTTCGGTAAGTTGCACATTACCGCCTTCCGGCAGGTGACAACCGGCGACATCCACTTTGCCATTCGCCTGGGCACCTGGACGGCTGAAGAAGCCGTACCGGTGCGCGTCCATTCGGCGCCGCGCCCCGATGAGTTGCTCACCTCGCTGTTTGACCGGCGCCACAAACGCTTTTTCAAGGCCATGGAAATCATCGCCCGCGAGGGCAAAGGCCTCTTGGTCTATATGCGCCACCAGGACAAGGGTTCCGACTTATTCGACTGGCTGGACAAGCACGCCGGCGGGATGGGTGATCAAGCGAAACCGCGCCGGATGGACTCCAAGGACTTCGGCGTCGGCGCGCAAATCATCCGGGAAATGGGCGTCTCCAAACTCAAGCTCATTGCCGGTACCCGCCGCAATTGGGTCGCGCTGGAAGGCTACAGCCTGACTATCGAATCGCATATTGATTTTATGGGATGAATTGTTGAGCTTACGATTTGATGGTCCAAGGTACATGGTAGTATCAAGGATACGTGCGGGGGGAAAATTCAACACGCCCCGACAGGGGCGTATTCAACGCGTAAGCGTTTCAACGTCCCGCACATACTTGCCCACCAAAGCGGAGTGATATAGCGCTCATCTTGCAAAAAGCATAAGCGGAAAGGGGCAAAGCCAAAACCA
>JALVEF010000267.1 GCA_027031185.1 Saprospiraceae bacterium | reverse complement strand
AAGCGTCCGGCGCAGCCGCTGCGCCCGCAGCGGCTGATCGTGTGGCAAAACCGATCACAGGCATTTCGGATACCGGACGTGTGGTGCCCGATCCGGATTATCCGACCGGCGGGAAAGCAGAAGAGGCGTCCGGTGTGGCCGCCGTGCCGGCTGTGGTTGACAGTGTCCGGGTGCCGGCATCCTGGCTGCTGCAAGCCGGTGATACTATTGAGTTGATCGCACCGGCTTACGGGCCGGACCAATTTGATGTGCCGGATTTTCTGGCCGGGCAGCTGGACTTTCTCATTGTGCCGATGCAGCAGTCACCCGGTTTGTATTACGAAATCTGTGTGCCGTCCGGACGCCCGGCCGAGGCTTTCCGGGAGGAGACATTGGCTTATTCACGGGCCAAGGCTGTGTCCGCGTACTTGGCGGCCAAGGGCGTGGATGCTGCGCATTTGGCGATATGTGATGACACCAAACGATCGCAGTATGCAGGGCAGGAGAAAAAACTGTTTATCTTTGTCCGGTCGTTGGAATAAAACTTATGCAGGACAAAGTCACGTTACCGGAGCGCCTCTATCTCGGGGATATACAGACGCACTTTCGCCAATGGATTGAGTCCTCGGCGTATTCTTCCTACTTTATCCTGGCGGACAGCAGTTCGGCGGTATATTGTCTGCCGGACTTATTGGACTTTGTGCCGGAGCAGGACTTTCATATTATTGAGATCCCGATGGGCGAACAGTACAAGAATATCACGATTTGTTCGCTGATATGGGAGGAACTGTACAAGAACAAAGCCGACCGGCACTCGGTACTCATCAATCTGGGAGGAGGAGTTATTGGTGATATGGGGGGCTTTGCGGCGAGCACGTACATGCGCGGGATGGATTTTGTACAAGTGCCTACGACGCTATTGGCGATGGTGGACGCTTCGGTCGGGGGAAAGATAGCGATAGACTTCCGGATGGCGAAAAATATCATTGGTCTGTTTCGGGAGCCGGTGGCCAACTTTATTGATACGCGTTGGCTACGGACCTTGCCCGAAGCGGATTTGCGAAGCGGATGGGCGGAGGTGATGAAGCATGCCGTCATTGCCGATGCAGCCGCTTTTGACCGTCTGTGCGCGGTAAGTAGTTTGGATGAGGTGGATTGGGAAGAGTGGATCGTGCACTCGATAGGCATCAAGCATCGCATCGTATCATCGGATCCGCTGGAAAAAGGGCCGCGCAAAGGGCTCAACTTCGGGCATACGATCGGGCATGCCGTAGAGACCTATTTTCTGGAGGAAGATCGTCCGGTCAAGCATGGTGCCTGTGTGGCGATTGGTATGGTGGCCGAGGCTTATATCTCCCGGCAGATGGCAGGTCTGAGCGCGCAGGAATTGGAGGTGCTTACCCAATGTGTGGGGAGGTGGTTTCCGCATTACGAAATTCCAGCTGAGCAGTTTGATCACTTGCTGGATCTGATGATCAGGGACAAGAAGAGCCGTTCGGGTCGGCCCAATTTTACGCTTATCCCGCGGATTGGCGCCTTTGTCTATGACCAAAATCCGGAGCCGGAGTTGATCAAGGAGGCGATCCGGTACTATAATGTTGAAACGCCGGCGCGCTGAATGGGGGGAAGGTATGCCGGGCCAGGTGGCCGGCTGCGATGCGGGTAGCCTGACGGACGACGGGTTGCGACGGTGGTATGGCAAGCCCTTGGCCGTTGACCCTCTCCGATCAAATGTCTTCCAGGCGCTTTTTGATTTCATCCAGGTCGGCCTTCTGCTTTTCCAGTTTTTCTTTGGTGCGGGTCTGGTCCTTTTCGTTCTTTTCGATATTTTCCTTGGCCCTTTGGATTTTCTTTTCGTAGTTTTTGATAGAGGTGTGGAGCCGTTCGTTGTCTTTGATGAGGCGGTTGAGGTGGCTTTCGGTTTTTTTCAGTTCTTTCTCGGCCTTTTTGAGTTCTTCGCGGATACGCTCGCGGGCGATTTCCTTTTTGAATTCGGAGACGAAGTCGGTGGCGCGTTGGGCGGCGTCTTCCTGCTCCGGTGTGAAAAAGCCCTCGTCGGTGCGAATCCAAAAATGCGCCAGTGTGGTGTGCTTGTCCATCTTCTCGAATTTGGCGAAGATGTCCACCGGACGGCTGGCGAGTGTGGGGACAGAGGCCCCGAGGCTGACGTATTCTTTTTGTTTGTTCTTTTTTACGCGACCGAATTTTTCCATGTACTTGCTCCAGACATCGCGCACGTATTTGTAAGGTTCTTCGATGGTGATCGTGAAAGCATTGTTAATGCCTTCACTCATGGCCATTTGGCTTTGAGAGACATCCTGGCCAAATCCGGGGAGGAGCCCCAGGGTGAGCAAGCAAAGGGTGAGAAGTGACTTCATTTCAAGTGACAATTTGTTTGAGCGAAACGACAAAGGTAGGGTTTTGGCGTGGATTATTCAATAGAAGAGATGATATCAACTGCCAGTTGGCGGATCCGGGGTGCCTGTCTGCGGACGGTGCGCAGCACTTCTTCGAGTGATGTTTCGGCCGGATGGCCGGGGTGGGCGACATTGGAGATGACTGAGAAGGCCAGTACACGCATGCCGCCGTGGCGGGCGACGATGACTTCGGGGACTGTGGACATGCCGATCATATCGGCACCGATCAGGCGGGCGAAGCGATATTCGGCCGGTGTCTCGAAGTTGGGTCCTTGTAAGGCGAGATATACGCCGGTGTGTGCGGGGATGTGGAGTGCTTTGGCTTTGCGCAGGCCCAGTTGGCGGAGGCCGGCATCGTATGTGTGTGTCATATCCGGGAAGCGCGCGCCCAGGCGGTCGTCGTTGGGGCCGCGCAGCGGATTTTCGGGCAAGAGGTTGATGTGGTCGCGGATGAAGACGACATCTCCGGCACGGTAGTCCGGGTTGACGCCACCGGCAGCGTTGGAGATGATCAAGGTCTCAATGCCCAGATGGCGCATCACGCGCACGGGGAAGGTGACCGCTTGCATGTCATAGCCTTCGTAGTAGTGAAAGCGCCCGGCCAGA
>JALVEF010000266.1 GCA_027031185.1 Saprospiraceae bacterium | reverse complement strand
ACTCCATGGTATAAATCTCGGCCAGTGACTGGTCCCGAATGGTAATAGCATTGTTGTAACCCTTGGCCAAGTTGGAGTAGGTGAAGTTGAACGAACCGGTCAGTACCAGGGCCTTATCGGGCAGGTCCTTGTCAATGATGAGAAACTTATTGTGCATGATGCCATTGGACACCGCATACAGGACTGGAAAGTTCAGGCTGGTATTTTGCAGGCTTGGGTTGGGACGGTCTCCTTCGGCAATGTAACGAACACGGACGCCGTTGGCGGCTGCCTGTTTGAGCGCACTGATGTAATAGTCTCTGTCCACGTTGTACATGCAAACATCAATAGTGGACGTCGCACTTAGGATCAAGTCAATGATTTGGGCTTCCATATCCGATGCGGAGGTAGTGGCCGGCAGGGCGCCGTTGGAATAAGAGGCATCTACGGGAAAGTTGAAATAAACTTTCATCTCGCCCGGGGAACAAGCGGAGGTGATAAAGGGTGTCACGGGCGCACGAAGCGTATCATCCTGCCGCACCGCAATGGCCTGTATGTAATAGACCGTAGCCGGTTGTAAACCTGTCAGTTGTAGTAAATTCCCTGAAGTAGAATTATGGCGTAACAACGCATCCGGATCGAGTCCCCACTTCCATTGGATCTCACCGTCTCCGGTTGTCTGCACCGTCAGCGAAGCCGTATCGGCAAAGAGCAATGTCGGGGCGGGCAGGCTTTGGCCGTAGGCCGTGCCGGAGAGCCACAAGCCTAGGAGTAACAAACAGATATTTCTCATAAGTCTTGAAAGCGAATTTATTGGCGGGGTGGGGCAAAAGTAGGCCTTTTGTGGCTATTAGGCCAGACTTTATTTTTCTCTCGCCCGGCCTAATTTTTTTCAAACTGCTTGTTCCTGGTCTTTGAAGGCAATGCCCATTTCGGCGAGTTCGGCCAGGACCGGCTCATAGACTTCGGGGAATACGGGAATGTGGACGCCCGTAGTGGTCAGCCGGCCGGTCAGCACCAACTTGGCCGTGATGCCGAGCGGCAGACCAACGAGCTTGGCCATGGCAGTATGGACGTGGTCTTCGCCCTTCATCACCAGGGTGGAGGTGAGCTGTTTTTTCTCCCCGGTACCGGCGACGTATTCGAATTCATGCTGCATGATGACCATGTCCTTATCGTGCGGCTTCAAGGCCCATTTTTGGAGCAAAAGGTCCTCCAGTATGCGCGCAGGCGAGGCGTGCCGGACATCTATCCGCTCATCGCTGAACAGGCCGAGCCAACGGAGCTTGCGCATCACGTCACTGCCCGGGGTCTCCCCAAGCAGACGGGCGGTCTTTTCTTCGACGCTACCATCGAAGGGGACGTTGCCCAGGAGCGCTTCGGTCAATTCGGCATAGGTCATCGGGGCCGATGCAGGTATGGGGAAGTCGGCGATGGTGTAGCCGATTTTGATCAGGGCATTCCAGGCATCGCAGTAGCCCGTATGGCGGATGGTGCCGCGAATCAACTCGGGGATGTCGTCCAGACCGTACAACTTGCGGTAACGGAGCGAATCGCGGTTGGCATATACTTCCCAGGTGCCCATGTCCTGGATGGGCACGCGCTCGTATTGGGCAAACAGGCGATGATACGGGATGAATTTGTACTTGCCGTCTTTGATATACTGGGCGGTCCCCCGCCCGGCAAGTACGACGTTGCGGGGATTCCAGCTGAATTTGTAGTGCCATGGATTGTCATCGCTTTCCGGCGCTACCAGGCCGCCGGTGTAGGACCGGAAGGCGGTCAGGCGACCGCCTCCCTGCCGGATGTGATGGATACGCTCCATGGCGGACATGTGGTCCAGGCCGGGATCCAGGCCCAGTTCGCCCATAAAGATCAAGTTCTTCTCCCGCACGGTGGCGTCCATGGCGGACAACTCGGCGGGTACATAGGAGGCCGTCAGCAGGTGCTTGCCCAAAGCCAGACAGTCCCCGGCGACCAGCATGTGCAGGCTGGGGGGGAGCAAGGAAATCACCACATCCGCCCAGGCGACAGCCTCATACCGGGCCTGTGCATCGGTCGCATCCAACCGCACCGCCGCACCGCGGCGGTAATCTTTTATCTTTTGCTCCGCTTGCTCAGGACGACTGTCCGCTACGCGTACCTGCCAGTTGTGCACATCAGCCTGCTCCAGCATGTAATGTATAAGGGCTGTGGCCGAGCGTCCGGCACCGATGATCAGGACTTTGTTCATTATAACCGTTTGTCTTTCAACCCAATAGCGCTGACCGCTATCTCTAAACATTAAGCCGCCCCTTGCGTTAGACAAGGGCCCGGGGCGGCAAATATTGGGTATTTTTTTGTCCCGGCCATAAATTGAGACAAAATTCTCGTAACTGTTTAGTGCTCCTGTTTTTAGCACAAAAACAGTGGGTACCTAAACAGGTACAAATTCTCAATGCACACGAAATCATCGTGCATGAAAGAGTTGGCAATAAAGTATTCGCGATACAAAGACACGCGGCGTTTGTCCGAAGCACAGCGCGCGCTACTTGCCGAAGCCAGGAAGGCGTTGCGCAAGTCTTACTCGCCATACTCCGGTTTTAAGGTGGGCGCCGCTGTGGAATTGGCCAATGGCAAAGTCCTGTCCGGTGCCAACTTTGAAAATGCGTCCTATCCACTCTGTCTGTGTGCCGAGCGGGTGGCGCTGGCCGCAGCGGCTGCTCAATATCCGGGCGTGCCGGTGGTACGAATGGCGCTGACGGTGAGTGGCGGCAGCAAAGCCCAAACGCAACCGGTGGCCCCGTGCGGCGCTTGCAGGCAGGTTATTCTGGAAGTACAGTACAAGCAAAAACAGCCGATGGAGCTTATCTTACGGGGTGAAAAGGGCGAAATATTGGTCATTCCCAATGGGGGCGATTTGCTCCCTTTCGGCTTTTCCGGCGATTTTCTTTAAGCGTAACTGTTTAGGTGCTCCTGTTTTTAGGGATAAAATAGGCATTTTTGTGCCTACCGAAGCTAAAATTTTCGATGTGTAGCAGCGCTACATGAGAAAATTTTGGC
>JALVEF010000265.1 GCA_027031185.1 Saprospiraceae bacterium | reverse complement strand
GTAGCCTCTCCAGGCTCATTTGCATACGAACATTCAATCTTTTTCCAATTAAGTACTGGCGAATCTGAACCAAGAAGCATACTCATAATAGTATTAACAATAAGAAAAGCGCTGAGCATTATAATAAAACCGATGATTGCGTTTGAAAAAAGTCCTTTAGCTTTTTCAATCTGTGCTACATTCCCCCGAGAGGACACCAAGAGAAAACCAGCGTAAACAAAAACAATTACCGCAATTAATGATGCTATCGTAAATAAAAATGCAATAACATTATTTACCAATTCTACAAGTTCACATGTTCCGTATCCTTGTGGAGAATAATTTTCAGTACCAACTGGAACCAAACCTTGCGCAAAAGCATCACCAACATCACTAAAAATAAATCCAAATACGATGACAAAACTCAAAGCAATCAATGTAAATCTCTGCATATACATAATCGTATCACAATAAAACACTTCCCAGAGAGGCAAAGATGTGATAACTTATAGGACACTTTGTTACAACACTGTATCTGATTATGCGTCGGTGGCAGAGTGGATGAAAAGTGAACTGCTTCACTTTTCATCTGGTCTGCGAGCGATAGCGAGCAGATTGGTCGTTGTGAGTGAAACAAACAGACCAAAAGTGGATAATGTTTTGAACACGGTTTTCAGTACTGAATCAAAACCTCATTACATAATCCATTTCACAAATAAATATATTTGCGTCGGTGGCAGAGTGGTCAAATGCAGGAGGCTGTAAACCTCCCGGAGTATTCCTACGCAGGTTCGAATCCTGCCCGGCGCACATTTTAAGAACACCCTTTGAGGTGTTTTTAAAATGTGTGACGGGAAGAAAGGTGCCTGCGCACCTTTCGTGGGATTCGAACCAGCGGAGCGATGTGAGGCAACGAACAAGCGAGCTGTGTCCCGCGGCACTTCTTATTTTATGAGTTTACGAAATAAAATAAGTTAGTGACCGTCAGGATCGGCCCTCCCGGCGCACAAATGAAAACAAATGCAACCCTTGTGGTTGTGTTTATTTTTATTTGATAATGAGAAATATTTTATTAGCTAAATCAAAATGCAGGTCATTTTTATTTTTCAAGTAGAAAAAGGGGTATCTACTCAACCTCGACCGCAGTCATCATTCCCGCTTCGGCGTGTTCCAAAATATGACAATGATTTACCCAAGTTCCTTTGTCCAGCGGAACTGTCGCCAAGTCAACGGTTTGTTTGGGATAAATCAAAACCGTATCACGAAAGAATCCCTCATCAATCGGCACACCATCACGAGCGATGACTTTGAAGAATTGCCCGTGCAAATGCATCGGATGCAAGCGAGATGATTGATTAATGAAACGAAAAGTGTTAACTTTGCCATACTTGAAAGTGAAAGGGTCATATTCGGGATAAACCTTTTCATTGATTGTCCACTCAATACCTCCCATCATTCCCATTCCGGAATCGGCCTTACGACGAGCGTTCAGGCGATATTCTTTGTCAATCGGCAACTTGCTCACTTCTTGCCAAATTGGTACCTTTGGATTTATTGGATATTCAAACTGCGGAGTTTGCATCACTTCTCCTCGGACTTCAATTTTTGCCAATTTGTTTGTTACCCGCCCGAAGGTATCAAGCAAAGCAAAAGTCTTACTTTTCGCATCCGCAGGAATGGTTATATCCAGATCAATTCTGTTGCCCGGTGAAAGTTCCAGTTGCCCGAGCGGAAATGGTTTTCTGACATACATTCCGTCTACAGCAATAACGGTGGCTTCCACCTTGTCAAACTTTGGCATATACACTCGCGCATTGGAGGAGTTTACCAAACGCAAGCGAATTCTTTCTCCGGGTCGAGCCGCAAGAGTTTCGTTTAACTTTCCGTTGACAGTCAAAACATTTCCCCAGCGACCATCGTGCATCAAATCCATCGGAGTGTTAAACTCTCCGTAAACTTGCTTGTTGTCAGTCATTCTCCAGTCGTCAATTACCCAAACGATATCTTGCGAATACTTTTCATCTACTTCATCTTCCACAATAAGTGTCCCAAAAAGTCCCCTCTCCACTTGCTCCGAGGAGCGGACGTGGGGATGAAACCAAAATGTTCCCGGATCTTTGGGAGTAAATTCATAGACGAACTTTTCCCCCGGTTTAATCGGCTCCTGGGTTACCCCCGGCACACCGTCCATGGCGTTTGGCACACGCACTCCGTGGAAATGAATGGTTGTTTCTTGCGGTAAATTATTTGTAAAGTTTACTTTCAAAGTCTCTCCAAGTTTCAAGCGAATCTCAGGGCCCGGCACTGTGCCGTTGTAGCTCCAAACTTTTGTTTTGTATCCGTCAAAAATCTCCACCTCGCTTGGAGCGGCGACCATGTCAAGCTCAACCGTTTTTCCATTCGCTTCAATGTCTTCCGGATAAGCGCCGTAGAACTCTTTTTTTAGTTTTTCTCTCAATTGTTCGCTAGAAATTTTTTGTTTTTGCACAAATTTTACTCCATCAACACCAATGTATTTTTGTCCCATAAAACCGACCGCAAAAAACAATAACAAAATACCGAATATAATTATCGTTCTTTTTTTCATGTTTTAAATTTTTATATAATTACTAAACTGACCATCTTTTACTTGATAGATTTGATAAGGAGCTACTTTTTTACCAGGCATTCCAGGAGTCCCAATAGGCATTCCCGGCAAAGTGATTCCATCAATTTCTGGTTTTTCAGTCATTAATTTACGAACTGCCTCCATTGGTACATGTCCCTCAATAAAATAATCGCCCATTACCATCGTGTGACAACTTTGCTTATTTGCCGGAATATTGTATTTGTCTTTGATATTTGCCATATCAGTAGTAGAAACAATTTCCATTTCAAAGCCTTTCTTTTCAAGCTCCTCGGCATAACCCACACAACACCCGCAATTTGGTGATTTGTACATTGTAATTTTCTGTCCTTCAGCAAATTCCTCATTATCAAAATCAATTGATTCCTTCTTTACTGAAAGACCATTCTCAATTATCTGTTCACTATTGGAGATGCTTATT
>JALVEF010000264.1 GCA_027031185.1 Saprospiraceae bacterium | reverse complement strand
GCGATGCGCAATATCCACGAACAAAGGTCTATTTCGGCTTTATTCCAGGAGAATCCTTAGGTCAAAATGGGGCGCTATTCGATTGCGAATTGAGTTGTGAGTGGTCTCGCGCGTACTGGTTTTGCCTGGCGGGCGCCGTTGCCCTTGTCCCGTACGCCAGTCCTATAAAAGCGCATTTTTGCGTGTGCGATTGAAGAAAAAGGTGTATCTTTGCGTCTCCAAACCAAAAAGGTAAGGAAAAAGACCTGAAATGAGTCATTACCAGTTAGTAGCGGAAGAGAAAAAGGGTAGCGGCAAGAAGGCCGCTAAGGCTACGCGCGCGGCGGGCCTGATACCGGCTATCATATACGGTGGAGACAAGGATGTCCGCATCGGCGTGAAGTTCAATGATGTCAAAAAGCTCATTTTTACGAATGAGTTTGTTGTTTCGGATATCAAGGTGGGTGATGAAGTGCATACTTGCTTTGTGAAAGATGTGCAGTTGCACCCGGTAACCGATGAGATTCTGCATATTGACTTTATCCGCCTGCGTGAGGGAGTTCCGGTGAAAATTGCTTTGCCCATCCGTTTTGAGGGTACGCCCAAGGGTGTGCGGGACGGGGGATCTTTTCTCCAGCAGGTGCGTAAGATACGAATCAAGGTATTGCCGAAGCACATTGTGCCGGCGATGACGGTGGACATTTCTCACCTGGGCTTGGGTGAAGCGATCCGGGTCCGCGACCTGAATGTCGAGGAAGGCGTCAAGGTGCTGGAAAATCCGGCCATGCCGATCGGTCAGGTCATCGTCCCGAGAGCACTCAAGAGCGTCATGGGCCAGCAAAAAGCTCAGGCCGGTCAAGATCAGGTCGAGGAAGCATCCGCCGAGTAGTAACCGGCTTGCCGGCCGGTAGCTCGTTGCACAGCATTACCAAAGAATTTTCCTAAATAGTTATTAGGGTTTCCCGGTGAAAAGTCATCGGGGAACCTTTTTAATTAAAAATGAAAGTAACTGTTTAGGTACCCGCTGTTTTTGCGCTAAAATGGCCTTTTTGCCCCTGTTTTTGCAAAAATTTTCTCACGTAGCGCTGCTATGCATCGAAAATTTTCGCTTCAACAGGAACAAAATGCCTATTTTATCCCTAAAAACAGGGGCACCTAAACAGTTACAATGAAAAATATTTTACACTGAGTTTGTCCCTGCGCCTGGACTATGCTCAGTGTTTCACACTGAGCCTGTCGAAGTGTCCGAGCTTGCCGAACCGTCGGACACCACTACTCCGCCCTTATCGTGGACCGGAAAAGCAAGTGTGAGCGGAGTGGCGTTGTGTTTTCTTCTATATTCGCTACGTACAGGTTGGGGACTTGGGAATATCGAACACTTGTAGTGAGCTTGTCGAGCTACCGATTAACTTGCGGTGAGCGGTGCATTGAGCTTGTCGAAATGCTTGTCGAAATGCCTGTCGAACCGTGATTTAAGATTTTTGAAGTGGGCGACTCAAAAGGTTCAAGCCCAGCCAAACAATTGCGCGAGCGTTGAGTTACAACAGTCAATCCGGCGGCGCATCTCGCGAGATTCATTTTAAAATCTCAAATCGGGGCTTCGACAAGCGCTTGCCCTGAGCAATGCCCTGTGGTCGGTGCGGTTCGACGGGGCTCACCGGCCAAGCGGAGTCGAACCGAGCCTGTCGAAGTCACACGGTGAGCCTGTCGAACCGGACTTGTCGAAGGGCAGCCCAAGTGTTCGATATTCTACATGTTCCTTGTTCGGTGATCAATTGCCCCCAAAACAAATAGGTTTGAGAATAATGTTATCCGTCGGCGTCATAAGGTGATATTTTATAATGAATAATCCTTATTTTTGCAGTTAAATTGCTTCAACCAGTCTATCTTACGATAAGGTGTCGCTTTGTCTTGAATCTGTTTCTAAATGATTTGAAAATGAGAACAAGACTCAAGGAACTTCCCAAGAAGATAGCTCTTCGCTTGCTCATCGATAATTTGGATGACAATAATGCCTATATCCTGCTGTTGTCCCAATGGAATGCGAATGAAAGAGATAAAAGATTCGGTACCATCTCCCTTGATGATTATAGAATGTATGTCGCTCGTATTTCTCAAGCACTTAATGAATATATTGATGATTTGTCGGAAGATGACTTGCGTAAAGTGTTGGATGCGATTGAGATGAAGCCTTCGTCTGCGTCTAAAACAGCCAAAAGCTCCAATTCCATAAATATCACAGGGGACGGTAACACCGTCATTCAGGGGAATCGTAATAGTGATGTGACCATCATCAGCGATAGTAAAAATGTGGTTTCAAGGAGTATTATAAGTGCCAGTGGGGGGAATATTCATATTGGAAGTTTATACGGGGGAAAAAGAGAAATAACACCTGTATCGTCTAAAGATACAGATGCGAACACAGATAGGGAAGTTGTGCTTTTTGTAGCGGCCAACCCTTCTAAAAAGGCTGAAATAAACTTGCGTGTCGAACATTCGACCATCGCCGAAGAATTGGAAGGGAATACGGAGTTTGATTTTAGGTCCGCAATGGCGGCATCCCTAAAGGAATTGGCTATGCAAGTTGTTGACAAAGAGCCAACTATACTCCATTTTGCGGGTCATGGAATACCGATGGATTCGGCCAAACAGGAGTTGTTAAATCTTGGCTTTAAGGTTACAGACGATACTGGCCTGGTCTTTCACAACAAAGAAAAAAATGGTAGCGAAACGCTGAGTGTGGAAAAAAGTAAACAAATTATTAAAGGACTAAAGGCTATCGTCCCCAAGCTAAATATTGTGATTTTGAATGCCTGCTACTCTCAGGCTCAGGCCATTGCCATCAGTACAAATGGCATCTATACCATTGGCGTAAACAATAGAATTTTGGACAGAGCGGCCATCGCTTTTGCCCAAGGCTTTTATTGGAGATATGCGATGACTCATGATGTTAAAGCGGCCACTTATTTCGGCATCCTTCAAGCCAATGTGGAGTTGAGCGATGATTCGGATGCCAACGATCTTATCCACCTATTCTACAACGGCCAAAAAATCCAATTATGAGTCCACAGGAAAAAATCCTAGCCGCCTTCTTGGAAGATGAACTACCTGCCTTTGACATTTCCCGCAAGGAGGATAGGCAGATCCTGATGTTGCTGTCGGAGTCTATAAGCTTGGAGCGACAAGGCAGAGATGGTAATTACCGAACGGTCACTATCACCGAGGATTCTGATGGAAAAATTTCAGCCCATTCGATTAAATTGTCCAACGTTTTTTATGCCGATTTGGCGAAGCAGATCGAATTGTTATCTAAAGCTTTTGGTGTCTTGCCTATTGCTGCACTTTTGAAATTTACGGGTGGATTTTTAGCTGTATTGGCGGTGTTTCTTCCGATGATGAAATTGGAATTTAATGAGCAAGATGCCAAGATTTTATTAGCCATCTATAAATTGCATCAAAAAGAGTTTTCCGCAGAAGAAGTCGAAAGTGAATTCCAAGGTCTTGGTTTTCAGTTAATTACACCCGAAAAGATGAATGCTTCCTTGGTAAAGTTGGCGAATACTAAGGTAATTCGTAGCTTGGGGCATGGGAAATATTTGAGAATGGAAAGTTTGCAATATAAGCGATGAGCAATTTTACTTTATCTTGGTTTCAACCAACCAGACTTCTAAAACATCATCTAATGGTAATGAGAAGTCATCATGCTCCGGATTGATTGATTTTAGTATTAACAGATTTCCTTCAATTATTACATGCTTAAGATACACTGAATTATCCTTCCCTACAACTATGATAGGATCTGAGGGTCTGATTTTGTTTAAGGTGGTTTTGCTGCAAATCAGTATGTCCCCTGAATAAAAATCAGGCTCCATACTTACCCCATTAACACGGATTCCAATTTTGTTTTTAATTCTTCCTTTTTCAATATAACGCCATTCTTCTATATTTGCATGCGTAATCGAATAAAAGAATCCCGGATCAGACCCCGCTTTTGCATTTACAGGCAGAATGGGTAAATATTGTTCTTCAATTTTTTTTAATAAATTTTGTGCAGCCGTAGAGATTTCAGTCCTTTGCAAGATATAATCAGCATTACTAATCACTCCTTGCTTCCTAAGTTCATCAAGTTGAGTTAGTCGGTGTAATTGTGTAGTGACTTCATCACTTATACTATCGGCATCAAATTCTTCCATCACATCTCTTAAGAACACTCTTAATGGCTTAGTCGCAAATACTTCTCTCCAGTATTTGAGAAAATCACTAATGATATGATCTTGATTAGAAATTGCCATAATTTGCAGTGTACGTATAACTCTGATTAAAAGCAAGTTTTTTTCACATCCACACTCCCCAGCTGGCCATATCCAAAGCTGTGACGCCCACGTCATGTTTGGCAAAATACAGGCGAGTTAAGCGCATGGCGTTTAGGACATCGGTCGTCATCAGGTTTTGATAAAACTGTTCCATGATTTGGGCGGTTGCCTTATCTCGTACTGGGACTCGGCTAGCGACCACGTAGGATGCGCCAGCGGCCAAGAACGCAAAGCTTAGTCCTTGAATACCCGCACTTTTATTGATCTTTCCTATAGTGCTGTTACATGCCGAAAGCACTACTAGATCAACATCAGACAAATCCAAACTCATTATATCATGATAAGTCAGAAAAACGGATTTTGGGTCTTCGTCTGCTTGCGCCAAAATCAATGAAATGCACTCCGGTGGCAAACTAGCATCTGCATCCCCGTGGGCGGCAATATGGAGTATCGAAGGCGCTTGTTCTAAAGCTTTCATTAATTCCATGACGTTGGCTCGTATACCTCGTAGATGATGAGTGGGGATTCCTGCCTTCCGGAAAATAGATGAAATCTGTGTCCCTTCTTCCTTTGTGTGTCCCAAGTAGGAAAAAATAGGTTTTATCTCCGGGATTTCAGTTAGCAGCACAATCCCACGTTGCAAGTCTAATGGTCTAGGGTCTTTCGATTTATTAAGTACCTGACCAATGGGCAAAAACTGACCAATAGGTTGACCTTTTTGGAGATAGATGTTTTCAAAAGGAAAAAGATGGAGTGTGGAATCCGGATAAATATGCAACGGTGCTGTCCGCTTATTATTAAGATTCAGTACATCTAAAATCTGTCCAAAAATATTATTAAATTTGACCATTATCGCTTCTTCCGAAATGATATTGGGTAAGCCTTGCCATTGGATGCCCTGCTTATATTGCGCATCGTAAATGGCCTGCTGAATCTCTTCAAATTTGTCTTCTAAACCATAGGCAAATTCTCCACCATTTGAATCCGGTTTGAAGAATAGAAAGAGCACTTTTCTTTCACCACCTTGCTCCATAAAGAAATGAATCAGAATAGAAGGTATGCTAGGTAATGTCAGTTTTTTCATCAACATTCGCTTGCGCAAAAATGGATATTCGTTTTTGCGCAAGCGATAAATAGCTTGTTGTATGCCTTCTATTTGCCCGATGCGGCTATTGACTCGATAATCATACAGCAATGCCCGAATTTCTTCAAACTGTTGATTATGAGTGTGTTGTGCAGGAATGCTGACATAATTTTTGCCGAAGAAATCCTTAAAAAACCGCTGTTTGTACAACAAGACATTCCAAAGTAGCGCCAATAATTGGTGGGCGAATGCTTTGTCCGAAGTGCCACTAATAATTTGAAGCAAGGCTTTGTAGATGTTCTCTAGGTCAGAAGCGGCAACCACTTGGGATATTTGCTCTCCAACGTTTTGAAAAAAGTTTTCAATAATATTGTTAACTGATGCGAAAGTAAGTCGCTCAATCTCCGGATACAATGCCGCGTTATTGGGCTGCAGTGACATCGCCCGAAGCTGTTGGGTCAACCAATAACTAACTTTGGTAAAGCTAAAAAAAGATGGATATGCTTTCATTTTTGGCGTAAGCTCCCGATACAATTCTATGGCATGATCATCTTCCTGCAGATAAGCTAGTTTGGCTTTATGCAATTCCAAAAGCAAACGCCAGTCTTGGGTCAGATTACCTTCAATGGATGCCAATGACGATAATCTAGCTTCGTATTCTTTCAATGGAATATCAACAAAAGACAATGGCCCTAATATCCGGGCTGCTTGTTCATTGGGTTTATTCTCCTCCCTAAAATCCTTTTCATAAAAATCACGCATACCTTGCTGAATAGAAGCCAGCAAGTCGTCTGAAATCGCATCATTCTTCAAGCCCGTTAGCAACTCCTTAATGGTGACTCCAAGTGTAGATTTGATACTTCGAAGAATCTTCCGGTGTTCCCCCTCATGCACATCCATTTCGTCCAACAAGGTCAATAACTGCATGTCCAAGGTCTTTCGGAGCGCATCCTCAATATCAAGATGGTCTAAGCCAAAATAATCAGCATTTCCATGAAGTGCTGCAAGAATAGCTTCTAAAGCTGCTTCCTTGCGGAAAAATCGAAGATGACACTGGATGATTTTATGAATGGCCCCATTGATGGCGATGAACTTCTTGTATTGGGTGGCTAGACGTAGTACTTTTTGGTATTGCTCAATGGCTTTTTGATATTCCCAAAAGTGCTCATAAATGTCCCCCAATTGATTATGAAGAACCGTCCGGAATGTCCCAATATCTATTTTGTCCGGTAAGCTAAGCGACTGCTCCAGTCTCGACTCCTTTTTTTCTAAAAATAGATACAACCGAAGCAAGGCTTCATAATCCAAATCCGTATTAAACGGGGCTTCCAAATATTTTGAACCTAATCTCCACAACACTCCAATATATTCCGGTGTTTGCTTAAAATCAGCCGGTAATCGCTCAATAGCCAGTGCCGAAAAAGCCAAATCATAAGGCTCGCTGGAACTCGACAAATACTCCAATAGTAAGTTAGGGTTACTGCTGATGCGCTCTTTTTCGCTATCACTCAAATCTTCATCCATCCTTAAATAATAGGCGATGCGCTGGTAAAAAGCAGATAGCAATTTGGGCTTCAATGCTTCGGATATGTCTAGAACTTGCCCTTCCGTCGTGGGTGCTAACCTTCTCAATACTGCTGTTCCCAATCGCAACAAGTTACCTTTCTCCAAAATAGCGGTTAATTCCGCATCGGATTCACGCACTTTAGGCAGCTCATTGAATGCTTTCAAAATAGCTAACTTTGGATCTATGGAAAGAATTAAATCGACATGCGATTCAATCAGAAGTATCTCTTTTTCAATGAGTTGTAGTATTTTTTGTTGGTTGGGGCGTGGGGCGGATTCGTATTCGGACTTTAGGTATAAGTACGCGTGAATGATGCCCTGATTGCCTGCCTGAACATAGCCTTCCAAGTCTGATAGATCACTCATCAATACTTCCTTTTCTCTTTCTGTCGCCAAGCTTTCATACTGATGATAGAGTTTATAATACGCAGCTAATTGAATCCGTCGCTCTAGTGGCAGATGGGTAAATTCCTTCCGGAAAAAATCATCCACTTTATCTTCTTCCTGTGCCTTCAAAAAGGCTTCTTTAAGCGCTCTCTTAGGAAAGTAGGCATATAAAGGCATGAGCCCGCGTGCTAAGATTCTGCCGGATAGGTTGAGTTTTAGTTTGTGGAGCATGGCTATAGTGGTATTAGCTGACAGAATCTAGATTCCCCTTATCTTCTTTGTAATAGGGTGATTGTCCCCTAGTCGCTTGCGCAAAATAGCATAGGCTTTTTCGAATAATTCCTTCGCCTTTTCATAGTCCCCTAAGGCTTGAAGCACTGTAGCCAAATTATTTTGCAGTATAGCAATCTGTTTTTCTGAACTGGCGCTAAAATAATCGGTAAGTATTTTTCCGAAAGGAACCCATTTGAACTTATCTATTGGATTGTCTTTGGCTTCATCGATGCTCAATACATTACTGACTTGGTCAATCAGATAAGCCACATCGTCAACGCTGGGTTGTAGTTTGTGGATGACTACTTCTCCAATAATACGATGCATTTTGTAGCTATCGGTGTCTTCATTGTACAAAATCCATCCTTTTTCATGCAAGGCGGAGAGCGTGGCGTTAAATTCTTCTTGATCTTCGTCTTTTTCTACAAGGAAAAACAGTAGTAAGTCCCAGATATGAAATTCAGGTGGCAGACAGCTAAATTGTTTCAATAGCCAAGACTCTTCATCATTGATGTCACTCAAATCAAAAATAGAGCGCAAGTAAGATGTGATTTTGTCAATCTTACCCCTAGAGTGCCTAGTCTTGATACCGGCTTTAATGTTTTTTTCCAAGGCTTTTTTGAGCTTGGAGCTGTCCGTCCTTCTTGTTTTGGCTGTTTTGGCGAGTATCTCAATGCTCAGTGTGTGGTAATCAACTGCTTTGACGATTTCGGCTATTTCATGGGTATCTGAAATATGAGACGCATGTTTTTGAAAGAGTTCGATGGCTTCTTTGGGAGATAGAAAGTCGAGTTCTTTGACATGCATATTCTCGATGATTTCTCTGGATGTGACCAACAGATGCCAATTGGGTTGAGTTGGCAATTGATCCCAAATGGATTCTATTTTTTTAGTGGCGTTGTCAATGACTAATAGGTTGGGTTGGTCTTCCAGATTGCGCATCTTTCGCATCATCTCCTGGAAGATGTCTGTGGGCTGCATACCTGCTACAACTTCAATCCCAAGGTTTTTTATTAGGTTAGTATTTTGGGCAAAGTCATTCTCTAGGTCTTCATCATGGGTAATCCATGCGATGTGTTGGTGGTCATTGTAGTATTTGTAGGTGTAGGCTTCTGATAGGGTTGTTTTGCCGATACCGCCAAGTCCATTGACGACGACTACTTTTTGGTTGTTGAAAAGTAAGGATTGTAGTTCGTCTAGGTCTTTTGTACGGCCGATGATGTTGTCCGGATGGACTTTGTTTAGCGTGGTTAGCTCTTTACCTTCTTTTTTGATGGGTTGGTGGATGATATCTCCCATGTGGACATCTCCACCGGCACTTACCGAACTTTTACTAATGACCTTTTTGCTGTCCTCTATAATGGTAATGTTGTTGATTTGCTGCTCCAGCGCTTCAAGGACTTGGCGCAAATTATGCATGAGTGTGTCTAGGCTCATCTCGTCATCGTGGGGACTATCATGGCCCGGGGCGATTCGATTCTTAACCTTTTGATAGGATGGCAGCTGAGCAATGGACTCCCGCAAGCCATGATGCTCTGCAAATAGGGAAGTCAGAGCAAGAAACGTTTGGTCTAATTTTCTTTCAGCAATTAACTGCTTTACCTTTTCCAGACGGGACTTGGATATCAGATGCATACTTCAAGTGTTTTGAAAGAGACACTGGTAGTATGCTCCGACGCTCAAAGATACGAAAAAAATGATCACAACCTGCTTGTAATAGCTTTACGGTAGGCAAGTTGATGGCCTTTAGCTTAAAAGGATACAAAATAATTGTGAATCAGTGGGTTATATCTTAAAATAATGCTTAATTTGCTATTTCATATTGCCAATCTACACAAAAATCTACCAACGAACCCATAAGGATTGAAACAAAATAGTTTGAAAACGGGGGTGAAACTTGACAAGTGCAACAAAATGTGTTATCTTTGCGGTGGCTACAAATAGTGACATATCCAATCAATTGCGAAAAGCCAGAGATTTTTGTGAGCGAGCGGAGCTTTCCAGGGCGCTTGTGATTTTAAAGGAATTGGATGGTGACGGTGCATCGTCACTACGTGCCCGTTTGGCAAAGCTTGAAAAAGAAAAGAACAACGGTGTCATTCGGGAAAGTGACTATAGGGTTGAATGGAACAAAATTTTAAGAGCGGTTATCAACCTTATAGAGGTACTTGAAAAAAAGGAATCGCAAAAGGGGAATTCGGGGAATAAATCCAAGGCTCCGCCAAATACGGAGCCTTGGATTCGGAAATTGAACGAAAATTCATTGAAAATGAATACTGCTTCGGGTAAAAATGTGAATCTAGCGGCATTCCTTGTGTTTGTTGAATATTCAAAAAAATTCAAAACTTTGAATGCCGATTTAGCAGAATTAAAGACGGACAATTGGTCCTTTGATGATGAATTGAACCGTACTCTTAATTCCTTTGAAGATGAGCTGAATAGCTTAATTGAATTGCTTGAAAAAAGTGAGGCTAATAGTCTGCGACTATACAGCTCAGCAAAAAGGCTAGTAAAAGACATTGGGCGTTCAAAACCTAAGATATTAGATGTTTATTTCAATTCCAAATCTTCCAGGCAACAGGCTGAAGTGAAGGACAAAGTGGTACAGCCTTTAAGGGTGTCGATAGCCCGCTTTATAGAGGAAATTGAGTACGTAAAGAAGTTGATTTCAGATTCTTTACCTGTGAATTAAAGTGATACTCTGGAAGGACGACATAGCATCTTTTATAGAGGCAGTTCCTAAATACTCGAAAAGTGAGATTAGGGATGCGCTCATTTCCATGGGCGAAGAGCTCCGATTCTGTAATAGTGATGACATAACTGACACAGATTTACTTCTTAAACTAGATCAAGCATTTGGTTCTGTGTATAGGAAAGTAAATAAGGATAGCTCTCTGAAAAATGAAGCTATATTAAATCTGATGGAAGATCTAAAAGCCGATATTATGCATCTTAGACAGTTGCAAAAAAGGGGGAAGACAAACAAAAAATTCTTTAGACATGCAATTGATTGGAGCAAGAAAGTGTTAAAATTGGCAAACTATATGTCTTCAAGTGCAGGAACTATCATTATAATTTCTAAAATCGCCGAAAATTATCTAGGGCCTCCTTAAGAGTCCTAAATAGGGCTTCCTTAAAAAGTCTAAATCTGACAACTAAATCTTGGAAAACCAGCAGGTTTTGTGGAGGAAATGGTCAATAATGTGTTTGTATATAAGGGTGGCAGTTGGTTGCTGCATGAATTTCACTCCGAACCATTATTAATGCCAGCCCCGTTGTAGTGAGGGGCAGCCGGTCTGCTTCTATACCGCGCTGCCCGACTAAACTACTACGCACCTATTGACCTCGCGGCGGTCACGCCGCAAACTTTTTCCCCTTGCATCG
>JALVEF010000263.1 GCA_027031185.1 Saprospiraceae bacterium | reverse complement strand
ATTGGTTAGGGGTAAAAAATAATCCGGCCCACGGAGCACAGTGCCACCGTGATGACGCAGATTCGGGGGCTAAGTTGGGCTATTATTTCCGGCTGACCAAAAAAATAGCCGCGAATATTCAAAAGAAAAGGGCGAAAAGAAGTGCGGGCGACTCCGTCTTAGACTACGTCCATAGCTTTGACCAGGAAGGTCAATAAAAACGGCAAGTCCACCCAAAACCAGTTGGAGTGAAACATCAGGAGCCAGACCATGATGGCCAGGGAAACGAAAAAGAGAATCCAGTAGGTACCTTTGGACAGAGATTGGTTCTTTTCCATGGTTTATTGATTTAGTGTCCGCTCAAGTAGGACACATATCGAACTTTTTGCGCTGGGCAAAGTTAATAAGATTCTAAAATCCGTATGTTGATGCGGGTACAATTGTGAAAAAAATCGAAATGAGTCTCATCAAACTGTTGCAAAATACGCTTCGCATGCGCTGTCCGCGCTGCCACCGTGGGCATCTTTTCAAGGCCGGGCCGTTTGCGTTTAATAGTCAGGTTTTTGAGATGCATGACCAGTGTGCGGTATGTGGGCAGGATTTTTTGCCGGAGCCGGGTTTTTATTACGGTTCTATGTTCTTGTCCTATATCGGTACGGGGATATTCAGCATCATCTTTGTGGCGATCGTGCACTGGGTCTTCGGCTGGAGTCTGACGCTGTCGTTTGTGCTGCTCATAGCTGTCCTGGCGCTTATGTTCGGTTTTGTCTTTCAGTTTGCCCGGTCACTGTGGATCAATATGGTGGTGTCTTATGACCCGAAGTGGGAGCATTCGCGAGATCATTGAGTAGATCTGGTGTCCAAGCGGCCAGCTGGGCCCTGTCCAGGTGATACCACACGACTTCACGGAAGTACTGCTTTTGGCGGAGCATCTGCAACATCTCCCGTAAGCTGTCGGCCGGTACTTGCTCGATGCGGAGCAAGTCGTCTGTGTACAGGAAATGTCCGAAAAAGAAGGTATTGTGCACGACCACGTATCGGTGCGCGCCCAGCGCACCGAAGTGGCTGCTGTCAGCGGTCCAACTCGTGTCGGGATTGGATACGATCTTGAACAGGCGCCCGTCCCGGTAGATGACGGTCCATCGGTAAAGCGGCAAGGCTACTCCGAGTGGAATGGGGTAGGGCGCCGGGCCGTTCAGGTAGGCCTTGACCGTGGAGGGCGTGGCGATAGAATTGGTCTCATCGGGGTCTTCGATATTGCCGGTGTTGTAGCACATCAGGATGCCTTCATCGGCAGGAGGGACGCCGGTTTTTTCCGGATACTTGTACTGGTGCAGGCGAATGGTGACGGAAATGCGCTCGAAGTTGCCCAGTCGCCGGATGGCGCGGATCAGGCGAAAGTAGGTGTCGCGAGTGGAGCCGGACCAGTCGGCGTCCAATTGTAGGACAGGGAAGCGGTGTGCGAGGTCAGCCCCCAACACATCACGCGCCAGCGTGATAATCTTTATGGCCATTGAGTCGGGGCGGGTGGTATGGCGGAGACAGCGGTTGGTGATAAAGACGGTGGGGATGATGCGGACATCGGCAGGGAAGTTGCCACTCGTTTGTAAGATGGCTTTGGGTATGGGCCGGTGGTGCTGAAAGTCCCAGTCCACGTCAAAGATGCGCAAATAGAGGGTCCGAGCGGCGGTTTGTTTTAGGAATAGGGTTTCGACTGAATCCGGGGCGAAGCGGGTTTTCCAGTGATAAAATCCGGTGGTGACGGGCCGGTCGCGCGTGCAGGCGGTCGCCCATACGACGAGGATCGGCAGCCATAGGCGGCTACGCATCTTCGGCTTTGAGTTTTTCGGCGTTCTCGGCGACGATCAAGGCTTGAATGATTTCGTCCAATTCACCTTCCATGACCTTGTCGAGATTGTACAGTGTCAGATTGATGCGGTGGTCGGTGAGCCGGTTTTGGGGGAAGTTGTAGGTGCGGATTTTTTCGGATCGGTCACCGGACCCGACCATAGAGCGGCGCTTGGATGCCAGCTCGCCGGCCGTCTGTTCGCGTTGTGCCTGGCGGATGCGTTGGTAAAGCTTGGCCATGCAGATTTCACGGTTTTTGTGCTGAGAGCGGCTGTCGGTGCTTTCGGCGACGATTCCGGTGGGTATGTGTGTGAGCCGGACACCGGATTCGGTACGGTTGACGTGTTGGCCGCCGGCGCCGCTGGATCGGAAGACGTCCATGCGGATGTCATCTTTGCGGATGTTGATTTCTTTTTCTTCGACAATGGGTATGACGGCCACGGTGGCAGCGGAGGTGTGGACGCGGCCCCGGGTTTCGGTGGCTGGTACGCGTTGGACGCGATGGGTGCCCGCTTCAAATTTGAGTTGGCGGTTGACATCTTCGCCGTGGACTTCGAGGACGATTTCTTTGTAGCCGCCGACGGTGCCTTCGTTGAGCGAGATGACTTCGATGCGCCAGCCCTGGCGCTCGAAGTAGCGGGTGTACATGCGATAGAGGTCACCGGCGAAGATGCTGGCTTCGTCACCGCCGGTGCCGGCACGGATCTCAAAGATGACATCTTTGTCATCATCGGGGTCTTTTGGGATGAGCAATTGCTTGAGCGTCTCTTTGAGTTCTTCTTGCCGGCGTTTGAGCGTGGCGACTTCCGCTTTGGCCATCTCCTGCATTTCGGGGTCTTCGTCGTGGAGTAGTTCGCGGGCACTTTGCAGATCAGCCGTGACAGTTTTGTAACGGCGGTAAGCGTCCACGATTTCTTTCAATTCCTTGTACTCTTTGCTGTAGCGGACATAGGTCTCCTGGTCGGCGGCCACGGACGGGTCGGCGAGACGTTCTTCGACATGCAAGAATCGGTTTTCGATGTCTTTGAGTTTGTCCAGCATGTTGCAAAGGTACAAAAACGGTGAACGGTTTAGCGGTTTAGCGGTTTAGCGGTGTAACGGTTTAGCGGTTTAGCGGCCCCGCACTTTCTTGCTTTACAGGATTTTAGCTTTGGGCCTTCCGCATTGGGCTTTTGGCAAGATGAGCGCCATTTGCCCCGCACCAAGGGCAAGTAAG
>JALVEF010000262.1 GCA_027031185.1 Saprospiraceae bacterium | reverse complement strand
ATTCGCACCTTTTTGCCGCCATTTGTGGTGGCGATGGGGATTGCCTTGTTTGTACTGACGATGCAATTCCTGTGGGTGTATATTGATGAAATCATCGGCAAGGGGGTCAGCATTTGGGTCTTGCTGGAGTTTATCTTCTACTTGTCCGTGTCGCTGGTCCCGATGGCGATGAGTATTGGTGTGCTGCTGGCCTCCGTGATGGCGATGGGCAACCTGGCCGAACGGTATGAACTGACGGCCATGAAGACGGCGGGCATTTCCTTAGGACGGATTATGCAGCCGTTGACGATATTGGCAATAGGTTTGGCGGGCTTGTCCTTCGTCTTTTCCAATTATTTGATACCGGTGGCCAATTTGAAGTTTAAGTCGCGGTTGTATGATATCCGGACGCAAAAACCGGCGTTGAGCCTGGAGGAATCTGTGTTCAACTATGATTTTCGTGGATATGTCATCCGGATAGGGAAGAAGCATCCCGACAAGGTGCATCTCGACCAAATCATGATTATCAAATCGCCTGATAGCCGGGGTGGTTTTGAGATTGTGGCGGACAGTGGCGAGATGTACACGACAAAGGATCGCAAGTTTTTTGTGATGCGGCTGCGGGATGGGGTGCAATATCAGGAGCTGGACCGGCATCGCAATCCGAGGCGCAAGTACCCGTTTGTGCGGATGAAGTTTGGCGAGTGGCAAAAGGTCTTTGACTTGTCGGAGTTTCAGTTTGAGCAGACGGACGAAGACCGATTTAAGACGCATCAGTCCATGCTCAATGTGAGACAGCTGGCCATTGCCATTGATTCCATCAAGGCGAAGAAGGCGCGCACCGGCAGAAATGTCGCCAGACAGGCTGCCGGTATTTTGGAGCAACTTGCGGCGCCAAAGCAAGAAAAGGCTGACGTGGAGCCGCCTGATGGGCGCAAAAAACAGAAGGCCCTGGCGGAATGGCGAAAAAAACAGGGGCGCCCGGCACCTGTACACCGCGGGGCGGTGACCGGCTTAAAGCAACTGACGTTTTCGGCGGACAGTGTGCACAGTTTGCTGGAGACCTTTTCTCCACTTGAACGTCAAAGCCTGGCGGCCCGGGCGCGCAATTCACTGAGCCGGATCCGGAGCAATGTGGTGCGGGCTGAGGCGATGCAGAGGGGACTGGATCATAAATTGGTGGTTTTCCGTTATGAAATGTTGTCCAAGTTCAATATTGCCATTGCGTGCATCATCTTCTTGTTTATCGGGGCACCGATGGGCGCTATCATACGGAAAGGCGGCTTCGGTTATCCGCTGCTGGTGGCGATCGGTTTTTTCATCGTGTTTATCATGCTGACGCTGGTAGGCAAAAAAATGACGACGGAGGGACAAATGAACGTTTGGTTGGCGGCGTTTTTGCCGTCTTTGGTACTTTTGCCCGTCGGGCTGTATTTGACGCGGCAGGCGATGTTGGACCGGCGATTGTTTGAACTTTGATCCAAGAGTAGAGCGTGGCCGGCATCCATGAAATGCCCCTGACTTTAGCTTAAACGGGCCTGCCTGATACGAAAAAAGGTAACTGTTTAGGTGCTCCTGTTTTTAGCGCAAAAACAGCGGGTACCTAAACAGTTACGAAAAAAGGATGATGGGAATACCGGATAAAAGCCAGATTTATTATCGGCACTTTGTACGGATGATTGTGCGGCGCAAGTGGTTTTTCGTGCCCTATTTTTTGGTCTTAGCGGGAGGCATAGTGTTGTGGACGCGCATTCATCAGGGGGATGAGGTGCTGTACTTCGTGCGTTTTCGCGGTATGTGGACGGATGATTTTTTTGCCAATGCGACGCATCTGGGTGAGCCGATGGTGCTGGGCGGTATAGCACTCGTACTGTTGTGGTTGGACCCCAGACGGGCCTTGGCCTTTGTGTCAGCGGTGTTGACAGCCGGCCTGGTGGCAGGCCTGACCAAGCTGTGGTTTCATCACGACCGGCCGTACCTGTTTTTTGAAAAACTGGGCCGGTTGAAGGAGTTGGTCGGCGTGCCCGGGGTGGATTTTTTCCGGGGCAATACGAGCTTCCCGTCGGGGCACACGCTGGCGGCCTTTTCGGCCTTCGGTTTGCTGGCCCTGATGTATGGTGGTCGGCGAATCTGGCAATTGGTGTTTTTCCTGTTAGCCCTTGCCGTCGGCATTTCGCGCATGTATCTGGGACAGCACTTTCTCAAAGATGTGATGGCAGGCAGCGTATTGGGCGTCCTGGTGGCCTTGACGGTGCACCATGTGTACGGTGTCATGATGAGAGAGATTGCGCGCCGTGGGGCGCGCGAGGTGGTTGCTGTGGAGGATTCGGGACGGGATACCGGGAAATAAAGCGCGGTGGCAGTAAGCCCGGCGGGCCTTACCGCCACCGCTCGTGAGGAATAGACCAAATCGAACAGGTATGAGTGACAAAAAGAAATTGAATCCCTTGACGCCGGAGGAGTATTACGTCATCATTCAGAAGGGGACGGAGGCGCCTTTTTCGGGTGAATATGACAAGCATTTTGCCAAAGGCGTATATGTGTGCCGGCAATGTGATGCGCCGTTGTATCGGAGTGATGACAAGTTTGATTCGGGCTGCGGCTGGCCGGCATTCGATGATGAAATTCCGGGGGCGGTGCGGCGTGTGCCGGATGCGGACGGCCGCCGGACGGAGATCATCTGCGCCCAATGTGGCGGGCATCTGGGCCATGTGTTTACGGGCGAACGCCTGACGGCTAAGAATACGCGACATTGTGTCAATTCGCTTTCGATCCGGTTTGTTCCGGATGAGGCATGAAGTGTTGAACTGACTCAAAAGACCTTTTTGAGTCAGTCGCCGGATGGGGGTAGTTGTCCCGATACGCCGGCTTAGAAACGGTGTGGAAGCGGGCCTGGCGGGAGAAAACTTGCACTTGGGTGGTGGATTTTGCCGCTAGTGGGCCTTTTTGCCCGTGTATATGTTGGGCGGGCGCGTGGTACTCTGTGCCCCGAATGGGCTGCCGGAGATAGGTGCCCTCGTGCAAGCTTTGGCTAATCCGGCTTCCATGGCAAACGGTCGTCCTATCCA
>JALVEF010000261.1 GCA_027031185.1 Saprospiraceae bacterium | reverse complement strand
GTTGCGTTTGACACGGTCTCGAGCCAGTAAGACCATTTGGCGCAAGGGCTCCGGCTCCTCCTTGAAGTCTTCGAAAAAGACGCCCAGTTTTTCCACCATAAAAGCGGCGACGCTTTTGCCTTCGGATTCGATGTGTTTGTCGCCGTGCTGGACCAGGACGCGGACAACTTCGCGCTCGAGTGTATGCTTTTCATCAACGGACTCGGTGCGTGTGGCGGTCAGGCCGGTCGGTGGCGTGTCAGCGGGTTCGGGGCGGTCGCTGACAGGATGTGGGGTGGCGTGGCGCTTTTGGCGAAGCAATTGCCGGGTGGCCTTGGCCAATTCGCCCGCCAAGATTTCTTCGCGGATGTCCAGTTCGCCTGCCACTTGTTTGAGATAGGCGCTTTGTTTGATGGGGTCGGGGATATGGGCGATGGAGTGGACGAGGTCTTTGATGAGGGCGGATCGGCGGACGGGGTCGGCGGCCTGCTGCCGCAAGCGCTCGAGCTTAAAGAGTACGAAGTCGCGTGCCCTGGTAGCGATGTACTCGGCAAATTGTGTGCTACCCACGCTTCGCACATAGGAGTCCGGATCTTCGCCTTCGGGCAATAATACGAGCTTGACGTTGAGACCTTGTGCCAATGCCAGGTCCAGTCCTTTGAGCGCCGCATGGATACCGGCCGCGTCACCGTCGTAGAGGATGGTCAGGTTGTCCGTGTTGCGCTTGATGAGCAAGAGCTGATCTTCGGTCAGGGCGGTGCCGGAGGAGGCCACGACATTTTCGATGCCGTTTTGGTGGAGTGAGATGACATCGGTATATCCTTCGACGAGCAGGCACTCGTCCGCCTTGCGGATGGCCTTTTTGGATTCGTAGATTCCGTAGAGTACCTTGCGCTTGTTGTAGATGTCCGTCTCCGGCGAGTTGATGTACTTGGGTGTTTTTTTGTCCTGCGCCATGGTGCGGCCCGCGAAGGCCAGTACCTTACCCGACAGGCTGCGAATGGGGAACATTACGCGGCCCTGGAAGAAGTCGCGCGTGCCGTTTTTGGTGATCAGGCCCAGTTTGATGAGCGACTCCAGGTTATAGGAGTTGTTTTTTGCTGCCTGCAAGAAGGCATCGCCGGCTGCCGGTGCGTAGCCCAGGCCGAATTTCTCAATACTCTCCTGGCGGATGCCGCGCTCCTTGAAATAAGTAAGGGCGAGATTGCGACCTTCGGTCGTCGCGGTGAGCTGTCGCACAAAAAATTGCTGGGCGAAGTCATTGATGATGTACAGGCTCTCTTCTTCTTTGTAGCGGGCCTGGTCTTCCGGCGTCAGCTGCCGTTTTTCGAGTTGGATGCCGTACTTATTGGCCAGCCATTCGATGGCTTCCAGGTAGGAAAACTTCTCGTGTTTTTGCAGGAATGAGATGGCATCGCCGCCTTCGCCGCAGCCGAAGCACTTGAACATGTTGCGGTCGGGACTGACCACAAAAGACGGGGTCTTCTCGTGATGAAAGGGGCAAAGGCCTTTGAAGCGCGTGCCGGCGGGCTTCAAATTCACGAAGTCTTGCACCACTTCTTCGATGCGGATGGCGGCTTTGACTTCTTCGATGCTCTTGGGTGAGATGTTCATGCTGTGGTAGTCTTCCGTAATGGGCAAACACAAATATACGCAGTAGAAAACAATTATGGCAGGCTTTGTTGGGTGAATGGGGCAAAAGCCCCGCTTGTTTTTGCCTTTTGTAAACTGTTTAGCTGCTCCTGTTTTTAGCGCAAAAACAGCGGGTACCTAAACAGTTACGAAAAAACACACCAAAAAATGAATTTGCGAGCAGTCTGCTTTCTCTTCTTTCTGGCCGGCCTTGTGCCGCCGGCGGCGGCACAAGCTGCCATGGATGTGGGGATAGAATTTCAAATTTATCCGACGGGCATCTTGCCGGGGGTACGCCTGAGCCGGGATTTCGGCGCGCGGCACGCGGTACACGTCCGCCTGGGCGCCAACATCTTCAATCACCGGGACTGGGGCAAGCATCCCGAGGAGAAGGGCAGTGGTTGGGGCGGCACGCTTGGCTACCGGCACTATTTCCGTGACGGCTATCAGGGCCTGTTTGCCGGCTTGCGTGCCGATGTGTGGCGCAATACGGTGCAGTGGAAGCGTGATGTGCCGGCGGGCGCCGGCACATCACGTATTGTGGTATGGCAGCCCACGGCGGAAGCCGGCTATGCCTTTGTGTCCGGCCGGCTGGTGCTCGCGCCCGCGCTGGCCTTCGGGGCGGAGTTCAATGTAGTGACGGACGGGGAGCCGACGGGCGAAGGGTTGATTCTCCTGGGTGGTGTGACGGTGGCGTATCGCTTCGGGCGCTAGCTGACGGCCTGCATCAGCAGGGCGCAGATGATCGCCCCGTAGGTGCCGAGTGCATAACCCAGCACGGCCATCAGGACGCCCACCGGTGCCAGGGACGGGCTGAAGGCGGACGCCACCACAGGCGCCGAAGCGGCGCCGCCGATGTTGGCCTGGCTGCCCACGGCCACAAAGAAAAACGGCGCTCTGATGAGCTTGGCCGTGACCAGCAGCACCAGTACATGGATGAGCATCCATATCAAGCCGACGGCAAAGAGCCCCAGGTTGGCCCCTATTTCCGAGATGTCCATCTTCATCCCGATCGTCGCCACCAAAATGTAAATGAACACACTGCCCCAGCGTGAAGCGCCCACGCCTTCGAGCCGGCGCGCGCGTGTAAACGACAGCAAAAGGCCGATCGTCGTGGCCAGCACGATCAGCCAAAAGAAGCCGGACATCAACGAGTTGAGTCGCCACTGTTCCAGTTGGGTTTTGAATGGCTTCAGCGTCGGCACGATCCAGTCGGCGCCCAGGTGGGACAAGCCCACACCGCCAAAAGCCACGGCCAGTAAGATAAACAGGTCGGTGGTTGTCGGGATGCGCGCCACCTTCTTGCGATAGTGCTCAATCCGGTGCTTGAGATCTTCGATGGCCGAATTGTCGGCACGGAGCATCCGGTCTATCTTGTCCGATATACCCGCCCCGTAGAGCAGAAAGCCCATCCAAATATTGGCCACAATCACGTCCACGATGATCATCGTGGCAAACAAATTGTCATCCACGTCAAAGATTTCTTTCATGGCAGTCTGGTTGGCACCGCCCCCGATCCAGCTGCCGGCAATGGTGGAAAAACCCCGCCACAGGGCATCGGCAGGCACGTCGGGCAACAAGGAGGGGAAGAAGTGTGACACGGCCCAAAGAGCCACCGGCCCACCCAGAATGACTCCGGTTGTGGCCGCAAAAAACATGATGAGCGCTTTGGGCCCCAGGTTGAGCACTCCTTTCAGGTCTATACTCAGCGTCAGCAAAATTAGGCTCGCCGGCAGCAGGTAGCGCGATGCCACGAAATACAGTTTGGAATGTTCGCCGCTAACCAGATTGAGCGGCCAGTGGAGTAGGGCAGGAATGAAATAACACAACAACAGCGGCGGCAGATAGGTGTAAAACTTTTGCCAGAAGCGACTTTTCAGGCCCGAGGTGTAAAATATCAATGCCAGGACCGTCATCAAGATGCCCAGCGTCACCGCGTCATTGGTTATGAGTGGCTCCATTTGCTATCGTTTGGTGCCAAAGGTAGGAAGAATGAGGCATTTTGAATGATGGCATTTCACCGAATCAAGGGGAATTTCTCCCGCTCCATCGTATTTACTGGTGACGAGTCGAATTTCGCCCCCTCTTAACTGGTTTTGTCCCGAAATATAGCTGAATGCTTGTTTTTGTTTTATTTTTGGCCTACTTTCACTCCTGACAACAAAACAATCAGTGAAACGCACCAAAGGTCAAATCCTATTGCTCTGGTATTTGCTGGCCAGCTGGCTGCTGGTGCCTCACACCTGTGCACAACTGCCCGTGGCCTGGGATGCCGGTCTCTTTGGCGACCAGTTTGAAGAGTTGACAGGAGCGGCGGTACTCCGCGGAGGGGGCTATGTCCTGGGTGGTACGACGTATTCGACCCAATGGCCACAGTTTTCTGCCACGCCCCGCGGGCAAGGAGATTATCTGGTGGCAAGTACCGACTATCAGGGACAATTGCAGTGGGTCCGACTGTTTGGCGGGGATGCGTATGACCGCCTGACGGCGGTGGCAGTGACGTCCGACAACTATATCGTCGCCGTAGGACACAGCCGGTCGGCGGCCTCCTATGAGAAATCAGGTCCCAACTACGGCCAAAACGACTATTGGGTCGTCTTTCTCAACGACAAGGGGGATTTGCTCTGGGAGCGCACCTTCGGAGGCAGCGGCGATGACCTGGCCTATTCTGTTACCGTGTCACCCGCCGGCGATATCTATGTGGCCGGCTTCTCCAATTCGCCCGCTGACGGCAACAAAACAGCGCCCGCCTACGGCTCTAATGATTACTGGATTATTTGTCTGGATGCCGCCGGCAACAAGATTTGGGACCGCACCTATGGCGGCCCGGGGGACGAACGGCTGTACTACGAAGCGCTGGCCGTAGATGCGGCAGGCAATTTGCTGGTGGCCGGATCGTCGGACTCGCCGTCCGGGCCTATGAAATCGTCTCCCGGATTTGGCGGTATGGACTTTTGGATTCTAAAATTGGCCCCCGATGGCCAACTGTTGCAGGAGACGACGGTGGGCGGTGCGGAAGAAGATCAGGCACAAAATATCCTCGCCGCCGGCGACGGCGGCATTCTCGTTGGGGGCGGTACGCGCTCGGCTCCGGGCGGGATGAAGAGCACACCTTTTTATGGGCTGATTGATTACTGGCTGGTCAAGTTGGATGCCGGCGGAAACTTGCTCTGGGAGCGGGATTTCGGTGGCAGTGGCCTGGAAGTGGTCGCGGGTATGGTAGAGACTGCCGGCGGGATGATTTTGCTGGGTGGCTTGTCCGACTCACCGGTGGAAGGCAACAAGACGGCTCCCAATATCGGTAGCTATGACTATTGGCTGATCATGCTGGATGCACAGGGCAATGAGCGCTGGCAACAGACCTATGGCAGCAGCGGTAGCGATGCACTGACTATCTTGCTTGCCACACCGGACGGTGGATTTTTGGCCGGCGGCGACTCGGATTCCGGGCCGGGCGGTGTCAAGACGACAGACAATTACGGCTTTAATGATTTTTGGTATTTTAAGCTCGACTGTGCGTGGGATTATGAAGCCGACTATCACTTTACGGGATGTGCTGGCGAGGTGCTGCATTTGGATTTGACGGATGCAGACTGTCCCAATTGTATTTTTATCTGGCCGGATGGTCAGCAAGGGGCTGCGATGGACTATGACGAGCAACTGATCTTTGGGCAGACGTTTGACGTGACGGTTGTCAATGGGGACGGGTGCCGGCTGACCAAGCAGGTGGTTGTGGAGTTTGCACCGGCGCCGAACTTTAGCTTGGGGCCGGACACGGCCATTTACCGCGATGAGATGCTGGTGTTGCGGCCCGAACCGATGCCGGCGGCTGGTACGTGGACCTGGACGACGGGAGATACTTCTCGTACAATACTGGTGGACCGGCCGGGTACCTATGGCCTGTACATACGCGTCGGGGCGTGTGTGGGCTATGATGAGGTGTCCATCACTTCCAAGGGGACACGTGATTTGTATATTCCCACGGTATTTTCGCCCAATGACGATGGCTTCAATGATATATTTTATGTGTATGGCGATCAAGCCGTAGAGGAGATAGAAAATTTCCGGATATATGACCGTTGGGGTACGTTGGTGTTTGATGCGGCACATTTCGCTCCGGGCTCATCCGGTGTAGGATGGGATGGCAAGTATCGGGGGCGCCCGATGCCGGCCGGTGTCTATCTGTACTCCTTGATGGTGCGCTTTACCGATCAGAGCCGGCGCTTGTATTCGGGAGATGTCACCCTATTGCGATAGTTCGGCATGGCTTTCAACGCCGCCGCAAGCGCTCTACCCATTCAATAATCACACCGATGACGATCCCACCCAACACGGCGATGGCCACAAACTTCAGCGGGACAAATTTGTATTGCAATGCGCCCGTACGCATGACGCCCGCCGCTACATCCAGCAGGGCCAATAAAATCCCAATGGGTATGCCCTTGTTCAGTATTGAGTCCAGCATGGGTTAGGGTTTTTTGCGTTGCTTTTTGCGGAACAAATCGGCTGGGCCTTTGGTTGACCGGTGGCAGGAAGCCGGCCGGGGGACGGATTTGTGCCGATCTGTAGCCATCTGCTAAAAAACAGATGAAAGATATCAAATATATCTGTACTTTTGGGCGTCAATCTGTCCAGACAACGAGCCGATGTCGCTCTGCATTCCAAAAACAAGCAGATGAAGAGATTTCCTACCCTGTTTTTTGTGCTTTTCACGATCCTATCCCGGCTTACCGGCCAGGCACCGGTCAATGATGACTGTAATGGCATTATTGATCTGGGTACGGCACCGTACTGCGAGGACTCTGTCTTCTATACCAATGTCAATGCCACGCCATCGGATATTGGTTCGTTTACAACCATTCCCAATTGTCTGTCCTCCGGCAACTCACCCCGCGATGTGTGGTTTCAGTTTACCGCCAATCCGGCCATCACGGACTATGTCATCACGGTCACCGGCGCGGACGACGGAAATGGCAATCCGCTCAGTACGCCCCAATTGGTGCTCTACCGGGGCTTTTGTCAATACGACGAGTTGTTGATCCTGGACTGTAAGGAAGCGCCCCTGGGTAGTTCGGAAGTCTCCCTGCAAGTCACCGGCCTGACGCCGGGTTTGACTTATTTTTTGCGGGTCGGTGACTATTCGCCTTTCAGCGATGAAAACTCCGGCACATTCAAGATTTGCATCCAGGAAAAAGATCCGGAATGGACGGTGGACCAGGACAGCAGCACGGCCTGCAACGGGGTACTTTACGATACCGGCGGCCCAAACGGCGACTATGGCGCCAATGAAGATTATGTCTTCAAGATTTGTCCTGCGGAACCGCACCAGTGCATCTCGTTTCAGTTGGAATATTACAACTTGGAGAATGGCGAATTAGATCTCACGGATCATATCATCTTGTATGACGGTCCGGATGTCAATTCGCCGGTACTGGCGGATATTGGCGGAGCAAATTTCCCAAAGGGTGCTGGCCCCAACGATGGTGGAGTTTGCTTTCAGACTTATGCGACCAGCGGTTGTCTGACGGTGGAGTTTATCTCCGATGGCAATCTCCAGTTCGAAGGCTTCAAGGCCAAGTGGGAGTGCTCGCCGAGTGCTTGTCCGCAACCCGAACCGCTGGCCGTGGATTCATTGGCAGATACGACCACGATATTGAATTATCTCAACTCTACATTTGCCAATACCACTCTGGATACCATCATCTGTGACAATCAGGCATACGGGACCTTTGTGGCCACTGACAACACAGGCCTTGGCATTGAGAAGGGCTTGTTCTTGTCCAGCGGGAAAGTCACCGATGCCATCGGCCCCAATGATGATACAGGCATAGGGGACGGTTTTGACCTGCCTGGTGATCCGGATCTGGATTCACTTTCCAATGTGTTGGGTGATGGAACTGAGTCTCACGATGCCTGTGTGGTCGTGCTGGATGTATTTGCCTATACCGACAAACTCACTTTTGAATATGTCTTTGGATCGGATGAATACGAGGAGTTTGTAGGTAGCTCTTTCAATGATATATTCGCTTTCTTTGTCTCAGGGCCCGGTATTACCGGTAAAAAGAACATTGCCATCATTCCCGGCACAGCCAACGAACCGGTACAAATCAATTCGGTCAACCAAATTTCTCACTGGCCCTATTACCGCGACAACTCGCCAAGCCCAACCCTCCAGTATGACGGTCTGACTTCCGACTCGCTCGGTATCAAGAAGAGCCTGACCGCGCAGGTAGATGTCATCCCCTGCAACTCCTACAAGCTCAAGCTGGCCGTCGCCGATCGGGGCGACGATATTTTTGATTCCGGGGTTTTTATCTCTGACATTAGGGCGGGGCTCCCTTCGCTTAAGGTGAACTTCAAGAACGGCTTGGATTATTTTGTCGAATACTGTAATACACTGACGGATTCATTGACGATAGGGCTGTCGGGTGAAGTGACGGATACATCTTCTTTTACGGTTAGTATAGGGGGAACAGCCACCAACGGTGTGGACTATATTTTGAATATACCGCCTACACTTGTTTTCTCGCCCACACAGACTTCCTATACATTTCCCATTGTTATTGTAAATGATACTCTTCAGGAAGGAACGGAGACCATTACTATTACCGTCTCCAATGACTTCGGTTGTGGGAATGTGGTAGTAGATCAAGTTATTACAGAATTGAAAGACAATATTGACGTCAATGTGGAGGCTCAGGGTGATACCTTGGATGTGTGTGCTAACACGCCTTTTGAGATCGCCGCAAACGGTGCAGCCGTCTATCACTGGACACCGGAATCTCTCTTCGATGATCCGGACTCGCGCAAGCCGACGGTGACCGTAAGCTCGTCTCAGTGGGTATATGTGGAGGGCCAGGCGGGTATTTGTCTCGATGTGGATTCGGTATATCTCAATGCCATCAATGTACAAGTGACGGCTCTGGTCTCGGACACGGCGATTTGTCTGGGTGACACCGTTCAGTTGAATTGTGTCCCCTCGGTGGCCAATCCCACCTATTCGTGGGAGCCCGCGTTTCTGGTGTCGGATCCCACTATCAAAAGCCCGCAAGCGGCTCCTTTTTCTACCACGATTTATACGGTGACCATAGATGCATTTGGTTGTCAGTCCACGGATACCGTCACTGTCAAAGTGGACACGCTGTTTGAGCCGGTGCTGATTGCCGATACATCCATCTGCCTGGGCAACAGCGTACAATTGGCTTCATCCGTGCCGTTTTTCTCCACTTCCGATTATTCCTGGAATCCGGCCGGCACGCTGGATGACCCCACCGTCGCCAATCCCACCGCCACGCCCGGCCTGGGCACGACGGTTTATACGTTGACGACCACCAGCGCCAACGGTTATTGTTCCAACCAACAGGCCGTGGCTGTTACTACCATTCCGGCTTCGCTCCAAGTCGTGGAGCATCCGGATCTGGTGACCAAAGATTCTATATTCTTGTGCGCACCGGATTCGGTCAACTTGCTGGCCATCACTTCTACCAATGGCGCCGGCCTGACCTGGAGCCCCGACAACGGTACTTTGAGCAGCCTGACTGACACATTGGTTACGGTCCATACATCACAGTCCGGCTACTATTATGCGACCCTGACCGTCAGTAGTTGTGTCTTGCGGGATTCGGTGTGGATACAGACCGATTCGATGCCCGCCGACCTGAGCCTGACTGCCGTCCCGTTCAAAGACCCCTATTGTCCGGGAGATACGGTCTCCATATTTTCGCCCAATTATGACCACAATCTTTACAAACACATCTCCCACCAGTGGGCACCCGCTACCGGTGTGATTTCGGATTTGGACAATTATAACCTGGTCGTCATCACGGACGACACCATCACCTATACACGCATCACGCATAGCGGCGTCTGTGTGGACAGCGCTCAAATTACACTCAACGTCGAACAACCGGCCGATATTCAGGTGACTCAGGACAAGGACACCATCTGCGCCGGCGAAGCCGTCCAACTGACCGCCACGTCCGATGCCGGCGACAACTTTAAGTGGTTGCCAGAGTCCGGCCTGTCCTGTGCCGACTGTCCCAATCCGGTGGCCACCCCGTCGCAGAGCATTACTTATAGCGTGATGTTGGAAGGCGCCAACTGTCCTTCTTCCGAAACGGCCAACATATTTGTGCGTCCCACACCCGTGGTACAGTTTCCCGCCGACAACCAGCTGTGCCCCGGAGAGTCTATCACACTCAACGAGGCGCCGGATCCGGCTTACACGTATGTCTGGACCGCCGATGACCCCAATTTCGGTACGGTACATGATGCGGCCCCGACAGTGACCCCGTCGCAGACTACCACCTATGTGGCCACCGTCTCCAACGGCGGCTGTACCATTACCGACTCGCTGACCGTCACGGTGGCTCAGGATCAGTTGAGTATTGACGGCCCGGCGGGCATTTGCCAGGGCCAATCGGCGGTGCTGACGGCCGTTACCAACGGCAATGGTGACTACCTCTGGACGCCCGGTGATGTCAGCGGCCCATCCATTGACGTGATGCCGGATACGGCTACCACATATAGCGTCACCTACACGTATGGCGATGGCTGTACGCTGTCCGCTTCTCACGACTTGCAAGTCTATCCCGGTTATACGTTCTCAGCCGCTGCCGACAAGGATACCGTGTATAGTGAAGAAGTGTATCAGGTGCACGCGATGATATCACCCAATGCCCAGGGCGGCACCTTTACCTGGACGGTCAATGGCCAACAGGTCTTCGCCAACGGGCCGGATATCTCTGTTAAGGCTTCCGACGGCCCCATTGACGAAATTGTGGTTGGATGGGTCACACCCGAAGGGTGTGAATATTTTGCCGCCGTCACCGTGGTCGTATTGCCGTTGAAGTATGAAATACCGACGGCTTTCACGCCCAACGGCGATGGTATCAACGAGACTTTCCGGCCGGCCACTCTGCTGGGTTATGAAATGACCAAAATGATCGTCTATTCGCGCTGGGGACAAAAGGTCTATGAAGGGGAGAGCAGCTTCAAGGGCTGGGATGGCACCTACAAGGGCAAGGATATGCCTGCCGATGTCTATCCCTACTATATCCGATTGAAACGTCCCGATGGTCAGGTAGTCGAACTGAAAGGAGACGTAACGCTCATCCGCTGATGCCCTGCCCGTTCCGCCATCGCCCGATGGCGGAACGGGCAGGCGGTGTAGCGGTGTAGCGGTGTAGCGGTATAGCGGTGTAGCGGTTTAACGGTTAGAAGGGATGCTTTGCCGGCGGGCGCCGGCAAAACGGGCCCGGTACCGGTCAAATCGTTATTTGTAACCGTTTAGGTACCCGCTGTTTTTGTGCTAAAATGGCCTTTTCGCGCCTGTCTTTGGTTTGTAACTGTTTGAGCACTCCTTGTTTTTGTGCTAAAATGCCCTTTTTGCGTCTGCCTTTGGTAAAATTTTCTCACGTA
>JALVEF010000260.1 GCA_027031185.1 Saprospiraceae bacterium | reverse complement strand
TGTTGAAGCGAAAATTTTCGATGCGTAGCAGCGCTACGTGAGAAAATTTTTGCAAAAACAGGGGCAAAAAGGCCATTTTAGCGCAAAAACAGCGGGTACCTAAACAGTTACTTTTTTTTTTGCAAAAGTCCTGTTCCAATCTGCGCCTTATACCACCACGCGAGAAAGAAGATAGCCACCGGCGACAGCCCTGTCCCATCTTTCCGGTTGCGCTCCGCCAGCCACCGGAACCAGGACGGTGACGGGGGCAGGAAATGCTTGACCACGAAGAAAGGCCAGGCAAAACCATACCGCCCGTGTTGGCGCAGCCAGCGGGCACGGACGCCACCGCCCGTCCGGCGGCCCTTTGCCTTCAACCTGTGCCGCGACTTGAAAGGATACGAAACTTTGGCGCCCGGCACCAAGATCAAACGCATCCCCCTGGCATGCGCCCGCCGCGTCCATTCAATATCCGCCAGTGAGCGCACATCGGGCAGAAAAAGGCCGATTTCTGCCACCACCCGGCGATGAAACGCCACGGCATTACACGGCAAAGCCGTGTACTCTCTCCCATCATACGGCCGCACATCCGAATTGATATAGTCGAAGCATGCGTGAGCGTCCATTTCGGCGACCGGCGTCTCCGGCACTAATAAGGCCTTGGCGATTGTCCGGTCATCGGGCAAGGCTGCCACCATTGCGGACACGTAGTCCGGCCCGGGCATGCAGTTCACATCCAGCAGCATCAAAATATCCCCGGTTGCCGCACGAATACCGGTATTGCGGCAGGGATAGGGCGAGCGCATGCGCGTATCCACCAAAAATCGGTCCGCCAGCTCCTGTGCCACGGCTTGGGAGCCATCCGTAGAACCATTGTCCACCACGATGATCTCCACGGCGCCGTATCGTTGTCTGCGCAAAGCAGACAACAGACGACGCAGGCGGTCCGCCTGATTCAGGACGGGCACAATGACAGAGACCGTGGGACGTGGCAGCGATTTACTCATCAACTTTCTTTGACCTTGACACGGCACCGACCAACAGCTCCAAAAACAGCCGGTTCCATCGGCGATACAAAATAAGGATAACACCGGCCATTATAACCACCGCGCCGGCCACAGTCACTAAATCCCGCGCGGCCGGATAGCCGCGCAAACTCAACCAAATCTCCCCCAAGATTCCTGCAACCAACGCCATCAGCAGCGGCCCGCCTACTGCCCGAGTATAATCGCCCCATCCTATTCCGGCCAGCGGCCTCACCATAAAGTACCACACGAAACCGAATAAAAAAACCTCCAGGACGACCAGAGTGGCGGCGACCCCCGTAACCCCCCATCCACTACCCACGTATATCACCGGCGGCACCAATAGTAAGAGTGCCAGGTTCCAGTAAAAACCCATATCCGCCCGCCCCCTGGCCAATTGCAACGAACCAATCAGATTAACAATGGAAGTAAACATCCGGTAAACGGCCAACAGTCGCACCACCGGAACAGCACCCAGCCACTTTTCGCCAAAGAAATATACCACTACCCAATCGGCCAGCAAGTACAGCAGCAAATAAACCGGATAATTGGCCGATGCCGCAAAGCGCACGCCCTTTAAGTAATAGGATCTCAATTGCCACTGCACATCCTGCACCTTGGCCATAATGGGAAAGCTGACACGATTGATCACCGGATTGATAAGCTGGAAGGGTTTGGCCGTAAGATTTTTGGCCATACTGTACAGCCCCACTTCCGCGGTGCCCATAAGACGGCCGATCAACAAGACATCGAATTGACTCACTAAATAATTGCTCAAATGCTCGCCCATTTGGTACATGCCAAACGAGAAAAACGGCTTTAATCCCGAAAAGCTCATCGCCGGCATTATACGACGGGGCGCCAGGGCAAGCGCCACCAGCGTGAATGCTACCACACCGGCCATATCCCCGTACACCACACCACTCACGCCATACCCCCAAAATACCAGACCGACGGTCACCAGAAAGTTGACCACCACGGCCGACAGATTGACGGCTACCAAAGCCCCGAATTTGAGATGTTTCTGAAGCAGCACGACATACAGATTGCCGGGTGCGACCAACAAGACCGTCCAACTGGTCAGCCGGAGCAGCGGAGCCAGTTCCGGCGACTGGTAATAACCGGCAATGTACGGTGCCAGCACTATGAGCAATATCATCAGTAATGTACTGACCGCCAGATGCACAAAATACAAACCGCGGAGCTGTTTTTCCGGGATATTCTGTCTGTGAATTATCGCTGCATTGGTGCCCAGATCCAAAAACAGGTAGGTCAGCCCCCTGACCACAAAGACCAGGGACATCAGCCCATACTCGTCCTTGGTGAGCCATCTGGCCAGCAGCATAAACTGCACGAGCCGGACTACATTGGACGTCAGAGTGCCCGCTGCCGTCCAACGTGCCCCCTTGATTGCAATGGCTTTATAACTCATCGGCAAGCAGTGTTTTCATCGGGGCGGCCCGACATGCCGACGATGACGTACTCATTGCCCAAAAAACGACCGTAGAACAATAGACGATAACAAGCCAGACGCCATCGTATTTTCTCCAAAATCTTCATCAGCTCCTGCCATTGTAAAAAGCACGCACCGCCTCCACGACTCGCGGCCAGGCCTCCAAGCCGTAGTACACCGGCAACCGGAGCAGGCGCTCACTCTCCCGCGTTGTATATTCGTCGCGTCCCGAAAAGACCCCGTGCAACAGGCCGGCCGGCGCCTTGTGCAACGGGATATAATGAAAAGCCGCATGGATTTTTTGCTTGCGCAAAAACAGGATTAATGACCGGCGCTCCGCCGCATCGGCGGTTTTGATGTAAAAAATATGACCGTTCGCGCGATTGGCGGGCACAGGCTGCACTTCCACCACGCCGGCAAGCGCTCCGCGATAGTTTTCGACCAAGTCGCGCCGAAATTGGGTTACTTCCTCCAATACCAACATCTGGCCGAGCAGAAAGGCGGCATTCAGTTCACTCAACAAAAAACTGGATCCCAGTCGTTGCCACGTATATTTATCTACCCGCCCTTGCAGCATCAGGCGGCGGTTCGTCCCCTTCTCCC
>JALVEF010000259.1 GCA_027031185.1 Saprospiraceae bacterium | reverse complement strand
TGTTCGGGAAACAAAAAGCCGGATTGAAGCAAATTTGGTCAGCATTTACGCTGCGCTTAGTGAGCGGAGTCGAACTAAGCCTGCCGAAACGTCCCAAACTACGCTTTTGGGAGTAGGCACAACCATACGGCGAATCCCCTCACTTCTCCCTCAAATCCGCCAGTGTGACATTGCGGACCAGTTGATTCATCGTCGCCTTAAATGGCTTGTACTGCTCATGCAGGATACAGGGATGGGCCTCGCCACATTCCGGGAAGCCCAGCAGGCACTTGTCAAATACGTTTCGTCCTTCCATGCAGATCAGGATATCCAACAGCGTCTTGTCCAGATTGGCCTCGCTTAGGTAGAAGCCGCCGCCCCGCCCCTTGGCAGATGACACCAAGCCATGCCGCACCAGCTGTTGCAGCACTTTACTCAGGTATGGCCCGGGTACCGATATGGCGTCCGCGATCTCCTGGACGCGCAATTTGTGCCCTTTGTGAGCGTGCTCTCGCAAGTGCACGATGGCCCGAATCGCGTATTTCGTGGCACTGGAAAACATTGCTGCGAATTTATGAGAAAAAACAAAAAGAAAATTGGATTTTTTTGTCCTTTTATCCTAATTTTGCTCCGCCAAATTGATTCACCGGTACGGTGCCCCCGGGGCCCGGCAACAAAATGCTTAAAAGATGAACTCAAAAACGAACCTGCTGCTCATTGTACTGACTTTTTTAGGAGTGTTTATCGCCTCCTGCGGAGCCGATGGGGATGCGTCCGCGTCCCGGTCCACACCTGCGACAACCGAAACAACAGATCCCAAACCACAGTCAGACGCCCCGGCTGATCCCATGCAAGACAAAGGCGTCGGCCCGGTCAAAGACCTGACGCTGCCCGCCGAAATTGACCAGGCCATGGCCGCCGAAGGCGAAAAAATTTACAAAGAAAAATGCACGGCCTGCCACAAACCAACCAAAAAATACATCGGGCCGGCCCCGAAAGGAATCTTCGAGCGCCGTCATCCCGCCTGGGTGATGAATATGATCCTCAACCCGGAAGGTATGGTCAAAGAAAACGAACAAGCAAAAAAACTCCTCATGGAGTTCAACGGCACACCCATGGCCAATCAGGGGCTCACCGAAGAGCAGGCGCGCAAGGTGCTGGAATACTTCCGCACGCTGTGAGCCCAGGTCATCAGCGATCCCCATCGCTGATGACTACCGCTCTCCTATCCTAACCAAAACTACCGGATGGCGCGTCGCGGGACAATGGTCTTGCCGCCGCCTTCCAAATAAACCAAATAAAACGCCTTATGAAGTACTTCTCAATTTTGCTCGTCGCGCTTCTCATCGGCAGCTTCGCCTGCCAGAGTGAGTCACAGTCCGCGACCGGGGCCCGGCAAGCGCCCGAAGCCCAAACCACTTCCGCTCCGGCCAAAAAACAGGGTCAGGCCTACGTCAAAGACAACGTCTCGCAGGCCAATGCCCTCCAGGTGGCCGAGTCTTTGGACGATTTTTCCACCCTCGTAGCGGCCATCAAGGCTGCTGGCGTCGAAAACTCTGTCGTCAACGCCGGCCCGCTCACCATCTTCGCGCCGCTCAATTCCGCTTTTGACAAGCTGCCAAAAGGCACGCTCGATGACTTGCTCAAACCGCAAAACAAGGACAAGCTCGCCTACATCCTGACCAATCACGTCGCACCGGCCAACTATCCGTTGGAGCAACTGAAAAAGGAAGCCAAAAAGGGACGCAAGCTCTACATGGCGTCCGGCAAGTATCTCCAAGTGGAGCAGAAAGGCGACGATGTCTATGTCGGTGGTACCAAGATTCTCAAAACCGTCAAAGTTTCCAACGGCTGGATTCACGTCATTGACGACGTCCTCGTGCCCGAATCCTAAGTCACCAAATAAAACGAAAAATGATGAAAAAACAAGCAAGACTTCTTTTCACCCTGTTTATCGCCGCGGCCTTTCTGACACAATGCACGCAGCAGTCCGGAAATAATTCCGGCAACTCATCGGGTGGAGCCCTGGCCTCGTCAGCCGCCGAACGCGTCTATGTCAAGCCCGGCGACTATGACGAATTTTACGCCTTCATCTCCGGAGGATTTAGTGGACAGCTTTCCGTTTATGGTTTGCCGTCTGGTCGTCTCTTCCGCGTCATCCCGGTATTCTCCCAGGACCCGGAAAAGGCCTACGGCTATAGCGAAGAGACCAAGCCCATGCTCATGACATCCAAAGGCTTCATCCCCTGGGGTGACTCCCACCACCCGGATATCTCCCAAACGGATGGCACCGTGGATGGCCGGTGGGTCTTTCTCAATGAAAACAACACGCCTCGCATCGCGCGTGTCAATCTCAAGACCTTCGAAACGGATGAGATCATCGAAATCCCCAACTCGGCCGGTAACCACTCCTCCGCCTTCGTCACCGAAAATACCGAGTACGTCGTGGCCGGCACCCGCTTTGCCGTGCCATTCCCGCAGAAGGATATGCCCATCAGCGACATGAAAGGCAACTTCAAGGCCGCGCTCTCTTTCATCAAAGTGGACCCACAGACCGGACGCATGAATATCGCCTTCCAAATCAAGATGCCCGGCTTTGACTACGACCTGTCCCACCCGGGACGTGGCAAGTCCCACGGTTGGTTCTTCTTCTCTACCTACAACACCGAAGAAGCCAACTCGCTGCTCGAAGTCAATGCCTCGCAAAACGACAAGGACTTCATCGCCGCCGTCAACTGGAAAAAAGCCGAAGAGTATATCAAGCAGGGCAAGTTTACCACCCAAAAAGTGCGCTATGCGCACAATATCTGGGATCACGAAACCCATCAGGCCCATACCAAATGGGAGACCGAAGTCAAAGTACTGGACGGCTCCCTCCCCGGCCTCGTGTACTTCCTGCCCACACCCAAGTCGCCCCACGGCTGCGACGTCTCGCCCGACGGCGAGTACATCATCGGGTCCGGTAAGCTGGCTGCCGAACTTACGGCCCACTCCTTCACCAAGATGCTCAAAGCCATCGAAGACAAAGCCTATGCCGGCGAAGCCTACGGCATCCCCATTCTCAAGTACGAAGCCGTCAATGCCGGCGCCGTCAAGAATCCCGGCCTGGGCCCGCTCCACACCGAGTTTGACGGCAAGGGATATGCCTATACCACTTTCTTCATCTCCTCCGAAGTCGTCAAATGGAAACTCGGCACCTGGGAAGTCGTCGATCGCCAGCCGGTCTATTACTCCGTCGGCCACCTGATGATTCCGGGCGGCAACTCCAGACACCCATTCGGCAAGTACCTGGTAGCGATGAACAAGATCACCAAAGACCGCTATCTGTCCACCGGCCCCGAAGTGTGTCAGTCCGCCCAGTTGTTTGATATCACCGGCGAGAAGATGAAGCTGCTGCTGGACTTCCCCACGGTGGGTGAGCCCCACTATGCCGCCGGCTGTCCCCGCGACTTGGTGCATCCCAAGACAACCAAAATCTACAAGTTGGGGGAAAACAAGCACCCCTATGCGACCAAGTCTGAAAAGGATGCGCACGTGGTGCGCAAGGGCAACGAAGTGCACATCTATATGACCATGATCCGGAGCCACTTCGCCCCGGACAACATCGAAGGCGTCAAGGTAGGCGACAAGGTCTATTTCCACGTCACCAACCTGGAGCAAGACTACGATGTGCCCCACGGCATCGCCATGATTGGCGCCAACAACTCCGAGCTGCTCATCATGCCCGGCCGGACCGAGACCTTCGTCTGGGAGCCCAAACAGCCCGGCGTATGGCCGTTTTACTGTACAGACTTTTGCTCCGCACTTCACCAGGAAATGCAGGGTTATGTCCGCGTCTCACCGCGCGGCTCCAACGTGCCCCTGTCCTGGTCACTGGACGGAGAGAAACCAGGTGAATAACACGTATAGACGGAGCGCGTCAAGCGCTCCGTCTTTTTTAGTAACTGTGTAACTGTTTAGGTACCCGCTGTTTTTGCGCTAAAAACAGGAGCACCTAAACAGTTACCTTTTTTATCCGACAGGGCCGCGCCCGGGACAAAAGACTTGCGGTTGTGTGACGGTCCGCTCATTGGATGTATTTCAATAGTGACTTCAAATATTGAATGCCGGTCTTGATTGGGTGTCCCGCCCGCTTTATCTGTTTGCCGAAGGGCAAAACAAAAAAAATTGACCGATGAAAACTTCACGCCTGCTGATGATCGCCGGAGCCTTGCTCCTCCTCTCCCTGTTTAAGCTCCCGCTTTGGAATATCACCCTGGAAGCGCCGCAGTATCCCACGCCGTTGGGCATGAATATCCATATCAACAAGATCACCGATGTCAAGCCCAACGATGTAAAGAACATAAACCTGCTCAACCACTATATAGGCATGCAAGAGATCCCCGAGCACCTGAAAGAATTTGATATGTTTCCCTATATCGTCATTGCGATGGTCGTGTTGGGGGTGCTCATCGGTCTCAGAGCCGGATACAAGTGGTTTTTGGCCTGGTTTGTCCTGATGGCCGTTCTGGGGCTGGCCGGCATCTATGACTTTTATTTGTGGGAGTACAACTACGGCCACAATCTCAACCCCAAAGCCATATTGAAATTTACGGATGCGCAAGGCCATCCGATGGCTTATCAGCCACCGTTGTTCGGGACGAAAAAAATCCTGAACTTCACCGCGCATTCGTACCCGCGCGCCGGTGCGTATCTGATGTTTTTGGGTATGTTTCTGGCACTCGTCGCCTTCTTTGTAGGCAAAAAAGAGAAAAGGTAACTGTTTAGGCCCCCGCTGTTTTTACGCTAAAATGCCTCTTTACCCCTAAAAACAGGAGCCACCTAAACAGTTACGCGGAAAGCCCGATGGGCGGCCATTAGTGCGCAGCCCGGCTGCATCGCCTGACCGGCGGACGGGCGCACCGTGCCATCCCCGAAGGGGATGCAAACTCTCTAATTACAAAGTGGCGGTTTAGGTACTCCTGTTTCCATCACAAAAACCGGGAGCACCTAAACAGTCACATCCAAAAGAAAACCAACCATGAAAACCAAATTTGTCTTCCTTGTAGCCATGCTGGCCCTGGTCATGTCCTGCAAGCCCGCCGCCAAAGAGATCGGCTATGGCAAGGATCAGTGCCACTTTTGTAAGATGACCATTGTGGACAAGGCGCATGCGGCGCTCCTGGTGACCAAGAAGGGCAAGCAGTACAACTACGATGCCATTGAGTGTATGGTGCGCGAGTACAACCGGCAGCAGTTGGCACCTGAAGCGGCAATCATGCAGGTTGCCGACTACAACCACCCCGGACACATGCTCGATGCCCGCACGGCGGTTTATGTCATCACGCCCGCTATCAAAAGCCCGATGGGCGCCAATCTGTCTGCCGTAGCCGATCAGCAGGCTGCGGACGACTTGCTCACTTCACACCGGGGCGAGTCGCTGCACTGGGACCAACTGCTCAACCGCTTTAAGTGATGCGGCTACGCCTCTTGCTCATATCGCTACTCTTCCTCGGGACGGCTCTTTGTGCGCGGGCGGGCGTCATTCGCGTGTGCTCGTCCTGTACCATTCGCGATGCACTCGCGCGCGCACGTGATGGTGACACCGTCCTGGTCAATGGGGGCATACACTACGAGGCCGGTTTGGAAATCACCAGGCGCATCGCGCTCATCGGCACCGGCCGGCCGGTCATTGACGGCCAAAACAAGGGCACCATCCTGACCGTTCTGGCCGACTCCGTCACCATCAGCGGTTTCCGCTTCCAAAATGTATTGCAATCATACACCAAAGACTTTGCCGCCATCCGCGCCTACAAGGCCACCGGTATCCACATTCGCGACAACGTCCTGCGTCGCGTCTTCTTCGGCATCCTGATTGAGCAATGCAAGCACGGCATCATCGAAGCCAATACGATCTCCTCTCTCCACAAAGACGAAGCATCCGCCGGCAACGGCGTACACATCTGGAAGTCCGCCCACATGAAGGTGCTGCACAATGAAATCTTCAACATGCGAGACGGCATTTATTTTGAATTTGTCAAGCGGAGCCGGATTGCCCACAATTTTAGCCACGACAACATCCGCTACGGCCTGCACTTCATGTTTTCCAACAACGACAAGTACATGCACAACCGCTTTGCCCGCAATGGTGCCGGTGTCGCCGTCATGTTTTCCAAGCGCATCACCATGACGGACAATATCTTTTTTGACAACTGGGGCGATGCCTCTTATGGTTTGCTCCTCAAAGAGATCTACGATGCCAGGATCCGGCACAACATCTTCCGGCGCAATACCATCGCCATCAATCTGGAAGGTTCTACGCGCATTGACTACCGCTTCAACGATTTTCTCAACAACGGCTGGGCCGTGCGCGTCACCGGGGCCTGTTACCAGAATGAATTTATCCACAACAACTTCATCAGCAATTCCTTTGACATCAGTTACAATGGCCAGGTCAACAACAACAAGTTTGAGCAAAACTACTGGAGCGAATACAGTGGCTATGACCTGGACAAGGATGGGATAGGGGACGTGCCGTTCCGGCCCGTAAAGTTATTTTCGTATGTGGTCAACCATACGCCGGAGACGATTGTGTTGATGCGCAGTTTGTTTGTAGATTTGCTCAATTTTTCCGAGAAGGTCTCCCCGGTATTTACGCCGGACAATTTGATAGACCCGCAGCCTCTTATGAAGCCGGTACATGATAGAGATTAGGGACATTTACAAGCGGTTTGGCAAAGTAGAAGTCTTGCAAGGCGTCAGCGTGGACATTGAGCCGGGCCATATCTTTGCCATTTTGGGGCCCAACGGTTCCGGCAAGACCACGCTCATCAAGATCCTGCTGGGCATGGTGATTCCCGACCGCGGCACGGTACGCATCAACGGCCACGACATTCTGGGTCAGTGGAAGTACCGCGAGAATATTGACTACATGCCCCAGATCGCCGACTTTCCGGCCAATCTTCTGGTCAAAGAGATTATCGCCATGATCAGGGACTTGCGCCGGACGCCCTCCGACCACGAAGCGCTGATAGAGCGCTTCGAGCTGCGTCCCTTTCTAAACAAGAAGATCGCGCATCTGTCCGGTGGCACCCGCCAGAAGGTCAATATCGTTTTGGCGCTCATGTTTGACAGTGACATCATCATTTTGGACGAGCCGACTACGGGGCTGGATCCCGTCTCACTCATCCGCATCAAGGAGATCATTCGCGAGAAGCGTCGGGCCGGCAAGACCATTCTCATCACCAGTCACATCATGAGCCTGGTCGAAGAGCTTGCCGATCAGGTAGTCTTCATCCTGGACGGCAAGATTTATTTCAAAGGCACGGTAGAATCCCTGAAAACGCAGACCGGCGAGTCGGATTTGGAGCATGCCATTGCAAAGATTCTGGCTCCGGGGAACCGATGACCGGGTGTAGAGTGCGGACGCGTGGAAGATTGGAACACGGCAGATGAATTGATTTGAATGCCGGCACATCGAGAGGCCGGAGTTCTGTTGACTCGTTACGGACAGGTTTGGGACTTGGGAATGTCGAACCGCAGCCCAAGTGTTCAATATTCAATCGTCCCAAAATAAATCGCTTTGAGTATAATATCCTTTTACAATAGGTGGTGGATTGCCTTTATGTTTTAGAGAGTTGGCAGAGAGATAATGATAATTTCATCGGGCTCATGTGCTTTCCGGATGCTGCAAGATGACAGGAATGGCTTGACAATATAGGAGAATTGTGTTATGTTTGCGGCATCAGCGCTTCTTGCCGGATCGGATGGAAAAACGCCTGAAATCTCTCCTAAAGAGTAGATGTGTCACACTTACAAGAACCGGTGCGATGGCTGCGTGTCACTTGCGGAACAGATAGCGGCTGTGTCCGTGATTGGTGTTGGTATGCAAGAGTTGTGCCCCGCATATGCTCAAAGCGATTCGCTTTGGGATGGTAAGGACATCGAACATTTGGGCTGCGTTTCGACGGTTCGGCAAGCTCACTGTACGAGCGTAGTCGAAACACACCGACCGCACTGACTGCACCGTATCGCAAGCTCAGTACATGTAAGCGGTAGTTCGACAGGCTCACTACAAGTGTTCGACATTCCCAAGCCCCAAACTAGTTCGTGATGAGTATAAATCGGGCAGAAGAAGGAATGAGACCATATTCCTTATTCGAAAAACGGAAAATTATGAAAAATCACAAACAAAATTTCAGAATAATTAGCCTGACAGTTGCCATAATAATAGCAACATTATTTACAGTTAAAGCCCAAGTTGTTACAAGAGTATTAGCACTTGATGATAAAATTGAGAATTACATTCCTTGGTACAACCCCAATAGAGAAGCTCCTATCGTCAAAACACCGCTTGTGAACGTTGATTCAGTATTGGAAGAGGACCGGAGGACTGGAAGAGTAAGGCCTCGAATTGGAATTAAGCAGGATGTAAATTACACATTAGAAGATGGTAGATTTACTCAATTAAGTAATTTTTCATTGTGGGAAATGATAATATATAGTGAAAATGCAAAATCAATGAGCATTCGATTTGACAATACAAATCTCCCAAACGAGGCAGTTATGTTCCTTTATAATGAGGATACGCGATTCGTAGTTGGCCCAATAACGTATTTATCTTTTCGGGAAGGAACATTTAGGTCCGATTATCTTAATGGCGACAGAATTTATATTACAATTTTTATGCCCACTCTGGACAATCTAATAACTATCAATATAACCAGTTTTGATCATGGAATTATTCCATTAAGGTCATATGATGATGCCTTTGGAACTTCAGAAGAATGCAATATCAATGTTGCTTGTGATGAAGGTAATGGCTGGGAATGTCAAATCAACTCAGTTTGCAAAATAATTCACAGCACAATTGGTTCATGTACGGGTTCATTAATCAATAATGATTGCTGTGACCTTACTCCATACATATTAACAGCGAATCATTGTACAGCAGGGTATCCAGTAGATGACTACCTATTTCGATTTAATTATCAGAGCCCTCAATGTACTCCTACAGGCGAGACTACACCATTGCAATGGGTTGTATATTTTGGTTCTGAGCTTAGAGCCAGCTGGGATGGAACCGATTTTTCTTTATTAGAATTGACACATGATATAGAAGCTTACAATGGGATTTCATTTTGTGGATGGGATAGAAGATCTCAAACACCGCACTTTTCTACTTATATTCATCATCCCAGTGGAGATGTAAAGAAAATAACATTTGATGCAGGAATAAATACTATTGAAGGTACCTTTTACAGGTTTGAATTAACACCTAATAGTAACGGTGATTTTGGAACACTAGAAGGAGGGTCGTCTGGATGTCCAAAATATAATAGAGAGCGTCTAATTATTGGACAACATTATGGTGGAACTCCCAAAAAGATTTTATGTAAAACAAAAAAAAGTGAAAATTTTGACGGTCGATTCGATCTTTCTTGGGGAGGAAACGGCACAAATGCCACAAGATTGCGTAATTGGCTTGGACCTTCCACTAATCCTCCCATTATGGGATGCATGGAAAATCCATATATTATGGGACCTGATATATTATGCACGGATTCGGGATTGTTTTCTTTAGTAAATAACATGCCGTGTGCAAAGAATGTAACTTGGTCTGTAGAGCCAACTAGTTTATTTCATTTACCTACATCAGGAAATGGGAATTTTGCAATACTGACACCTCGCCATAATGCAAACGGAGATGCAACTTTAACATATACATTAAGTTCCCCAAATTGTAACGATGCAATTGTACAAAAAAGAATTTGGGTAGGTAAACCTGATTTTAACCTGTTCGGAGACGAATTTCTTTGTTTAAATGATTTTGGATTTGCTTTTATTGTCTCAAATGGAACTAACAATGGATTTAATTGGTTGATAGATGGAGCAGTAACGGGTGAAGGAGAAGGCCCAATAGCAGATTATCAAGCCACTGAACCCGGATGGGGAATGGTGTGCGCAAGCACTACTAATTCTTGTGGGGAAATCACAAAATGTTTTTGGGTAGAAGTTGAAGACTGTGGTGATGGATATTGGAAAGGGGATGAATATAGTAACAGAGCAATTAATAATAATGCGAATACCAAATTTAATGTTTTAACGGATGATCGTTTTGTAATATACCCAAACCCTTCAAAAAATATATTTAATGTTGATGTCCTGGATGCCGATCCCATATTTGAAATAACTATTCAAATACTTGACGCAAATGGAAGGGTGATTAAGTCAATTATATCAAAAAACAATTCAATTCCAATAAATTTTTCAAACCATCCTGCAGGCTTATATTTTATTAAGTGTGCAGTTGGTGATAAAATAATGTATGGCAAATTCTTTAAGATATGAAAAATTTAATATCTCTATTTGTTGTTATCCTTTTGTACTTCAATATTATTGAAGGCCAAGATACAATCCAAAGTTGGTTGTTCCGCGTTAACTTTGGAATTGAAAAGCATGATAAAAGACTTTTCGATTATTCTGAAAAAGAAATGCTGCTTGCATTGCAGCCAGAGGAATGGGGTACTTATCATTTCGGTCTTTCACTAAGCAAAAAGCTAAAGCAGGTTGGCAGGTTCTCGTTATTTGAAGGAGTTGGGATAAGTTATGAAAATGCTACTTTTCTTCGACCTTTTGATCATTATTATTTTGACAAGGATATTTTAAGAATATTATTGCATGAAAATCAATATATTAAAATCATGACTCCTGTTCCATCTTTTGTGAGTTTCAGAATCAACAATCAATTATTCTTTAATTTTGAATTAACGCCAGCATTTATAGTTTACAGGAGAATAAGTAACACATTAATCAACTCTGATCTTTTTCCATATTCTAAATTTGAATTTCAATTAGAAAAAGTAAAGGTTAACTTTGGACTAGCTTATTCTGCTAGGCGTTTTTCTTTTGGGCTTAACTATAGAATAATTAATTATCAGAAAATTGATAAAGTTATTTTTAATCATATCCTAAAAGATCCGAGAGTTGAAAAATGGGAGTTATATAATCCGTTACAATTTAATTTTAATGTTGGATTTGTGTGGTAAATTCCTTAGCAGGATATATATGTAGATAAGTATCCGTCC
>JALVEF010000258.1 GCA_027031185.1 Saprospiraceae bacterium | reverse complement strand
AAATTTTTGGTGAAAGAATCGCGATCCGATTGCCGGACCGACTGTCGCCGCAAAGATGTGGGCACTGTCAAGACTTTATCCGTTTGTAAACGTTTATATCCGTTTATATCCGTTTATATCCGTTTACAAACGTTTTTGTGGCTGATTATCAATTGGTTATGAAAATGCGGCTTGGGAGGGGATAATGGTTTTTTTCCGCTTTGATTCGATGCTTCGCCTCTAATTCCGCATTGCCGCGACAAGTCAGCTAACGACGCAGCCCCCGGGATTTGACGTATTGTGTCATGGCCCAACAGCGTTGAGCTGTTTACAAGCTGAGACGATTCAATAATTTGACAATGCCGGCGGCGTCGCTGTCTTTGGGGTAGGGAGCCAGTCGTCCGTCTTTTCTGACGATGAAGCGAGCGGGTACGCCGCGCAGATGGTACAGGCGGTTGACTTTGGCATGGCGTCCGGCGTACAGGTGGATACCGGAATAGCCGCGCCGGCGGATGGTGCGCCGCCAGGTAAGCTTGTCGGCATCCACGGATATGGTCAGGAAGACGACGTCGGGAGAAGCGTCCTTGACAGCCTGTTCCATGTGGTCCAACTGTCTCAGGCAGGGGGCGCACCAGGACGCCCAGAAGTCTATGTGTACCACCTTGCCTGCAAATTGACTGAGTGAATAGGTCTTTCCGTCCAATCCTTCCAGGGTGAAGTCAGGGGCCGGCTCGCCGTAATGTGCGGCGAGATCTTCGAATAATATTTTTTCAAGCCGCTTGAGATACGGACTGTCCGGAAATCGGGCCGCGTACTGTTCGTACAGGTCAAAACTCTCCTCATCGCCGTGGCGGATGCCGTCAATGATGATTTCGGAAAGGAGATATTCCAGTACCGGTGCCTGATAATGTGCGCTTGCCCAACTGTAGCATTTTCCCGCCTGTGAGCCGGGTGTGTCCATGTCCGATCCGGCATACAAGCAGTACAGTAATAGATACTGCTTCGCATAAAACCCATCCGCGCGCTCATAGCGCGGAAAACTTATCTTTTCTCCAAAAGTATCTGGGGTGATTCGTTCGCGCTTACCATACAAAAGTGCATAGGATAGCAGGGCGTACCCGGGGTAAGCCTCCACTTCGGCCCGCAGGGTCTGCCGGAAGGCATTCGAGGCCCGGTCATACAAGGGCGAGGCCAGCAAATCTCGATTAAGCGAGTCCTTTTTTTCGACCCATTGTGCGAAGTCAGTGGCGTGATAGAGTTTCATATAGCCGTCCATCTCCGTGACATACGGGAAGGGGTGGCCCAATATCTTGTAGTATTCCCGGTCAAACCGGGAGGTCGGCGGGTGCAGTTCATAATACTGTTGCAGCAGTGTATTGTCCGGACCGGCGTCTCCGCCGAAGCGCACGCCCTGGGGAAAGAGCAGGTCATCGGCGTCTATGTGGAGAAAACAGCCCGGAGTCAGAAAGAGTCGCAAGAACCGGTTGCCGATCTGCAATACGGCCAGCTGGGGGCGCTCAATAGCCACATCGGCCCCGAAAAGGCCGCCACGATATATGGTCAATGTTTGTTTTGAAAATTCACCAGTAACCGGCGCGGGTACCAAGGCAACTTTCTCGCCGTCATAGTGGTGGATTTGACCTTCAATCCGTGCCGGCTTGGCCTGCGCCCCGATCACCTGCATCATCCATACGGCGACCCAAATGCACGGCTTCCATGTGCTCATCTCGCGCGGGGATTTACTCTCTTCCAATAATTACACACTGACGGTGTGTCCAACTGTCGGCTTATCCTGTTTATTGCCCGACGAAGGTAGGGATTTTCCTCTTTGTTTGGATGACCATCCAAACAAAGAACCGGCTTTTTGGACGGGCCGTCTAAATTTCAGACCTTTGGGCTTGTACACACAAAGTGCGGTTATGATCAAGACGGATTTTCTCGTGCTCGGCGCCGGGGTGGCCGGTTTGACATTCGCCATCAAAACGGCGCAAAAACATCCCGACAAAAAGGTATTGGTACTCACCAAGACGGTAGAGGGCGAGAGCAACACGAAGTACGCTCAGGGCGGCGTGGCGGCTGTCTGGAACAAGGCGGTGGACAATTATGAAAAGCACATTGCCGATACGCTGGATGCAGGTGACGGATTGTGTGACCCGGAGATCGTCCGGATTGTCGTGACCGAAGGCCCGTCCCGCGTCAAGGAGCTGATTCGCTGGGGGGCGCGCTTCGACCGGACCGCAAAAAGAAAGTATGACCTGGGACGCGAGGGCGGTCACGGCGAAAACAGAATTCTGCACTACAAGGATCTGACGGGCTGGGAGATCCAGCGTACCTTACTGGATATGGCCCACCGCCTGCCCAATATCTCCATCAAGGAGCATTACTTCGCCGTGGAGATTATCACCCAGCACCATTTGGGCCATTATGTCAATCGCGTCACCCCCAATATTGAGTGCTATGGCATTTATGCACTGGACAAGCGTGCCGGCAACATCAAGGCCATTTTGTCCCGGGTGACGGTATTGGCGACCGGTGGTGCCGGTCAGGTGTATCGCAGCACGACCAACCCTGTAGTCGCTACCGGCGACGGAATGGCCATGGTCTATCGCGCCAACGGCCGCATCGCAAATATGGAATTTGTCCAGTTTCATCCCACATCGCTGTACAATCCTGCCGGTGAGAATCCGTCTTTTTTGATATCTGAGGCGGTACGTGGCTTTGGAGCCGTGCTCCGTACCAAAGACGGCAAGCGTTTTATGCATCGCTATGATCCGCGCAAGTCACTAGCACCGCGTGATATCGTCGCCCGGGCCATTGACAAGGAAATGAAAAAACGTGGCGATGACTTTGTGTACCTGGATTGTACCCATTTGGATACTGAAGCTTTTATCGCTCACTTCCCCACGATTTATGAAAAGTGCCTGTCGCTTGGCATAGACATCTCCAAGGACTATATCCCTGTGGTGCCGGCTTGCCACTATATGTGCGGTGGCGTCCTGACTGACAAATACGGGCGCACCTCCATCCGTCGCCTCTATGCCATCGGCGAAACGACCTACACCGGCCTGCACGGCGCCAACCGCCTGGCATCC
>JALVEF010000257.1 GCA_027031185.1 Saprospiraceae bacterium | reverse complement strand
CCGTAATATCCGTAAGAATAGAAGGGGTACGGCCCCCAGGTATTCCAGCCGTAGTTGTTGTAGATATTGACAGTCAGATGCGGGCGGCGCCATCCCCATCCGTAAAAGTGGGGGCGAAGGGACCAAGGGCCATAGTAATAGTTGTCCACGATGTAGATGGTGTTGCCATAGCCGAAGTCCACATGGGGATCGTAAAAGTACTCGTCAATGAAAAACGGGCTGAAAAAATCCCAATGGCGATGAAAGCGGTGGAAACGACGGATTCTCGATGTGTAGTAGTACTCATAGACTTCGTCATCGTAGTCATCGTCGTTGGTATAAGCCTCTTCGGAATGTGTATCATTGTAGGCGTAATACGCGTCGTCGTCACCGGGTTGGAAATACATATCGTCCTGGGCCTGCAGCCTGGAGAGACCAAGACCGGCCAACAAGACAAGGATCAGCGTGAGGATCTTTTTCATGATTGAAAGTTTTGTTGCGGTTTAATCCGTATCACGGGGCCCCGGGGGCACATATTTCCCCGATAGGCAGTACGAAATTACTATTTTTGCGCCTAACTTTCTGTTAATGGCAGTTTAAATATGCCGGTGCAGGTGTTAAAACTTGTTAAAAAAGCCGTGAAACTGCCTCCAATCGAGAAAAAGCATGGGAAAAGTCATCACGAATCGCGACGAGGATTACTCACAATGGTACCTGGACATCGTCAAGAAAGCCAATTTGGCTCAAAACTCCGCCGTGCGGGGTTGTATGGTGATCAAGCCGTACGGCTTTGCCATCTGGGAGCGGATGCAGCGCCGGCTGGACGATATGTTTAAGGAGACAGGTCACGTAAATGCATATTTTCCGCTGTTTATCCCCAAGAGTTTTTTGAGTAAGGAGGCCGAGCATGTGGAGGGCTTTGCCAAGGAGTGTGCGGTGGTGACGCACCACCGCCTGATGAATGATCCGGATGGCAAAGGGGTTGTCGTGGATCCGGATGCGCGGCTTGAGGAAGAGCTCATCGTGCGCCCCACGTCCGAGACCATTATTTGGAACACCTATCGTGATTGGATCAACTCATACCGGGATCTGCCTTTGCTCATCAACCAATGGGCCAACGTGGTGCGTTGGGAGCTGCGCACGCGCCCGTTTTTGCGCACCGCCGAATTTTTGTGGCAAGAGGGGCATACGGCTCACGCCACCAGTGAAGAGGCCTATCAAGAGGCGCGGCGGATGCTGGATGTCTATGCCCGCTTTGCCGAGGAGTATATGGCGATGCCTGTCATCCGGGGCGTCAAGACGCCCCACGAACGCTTTGCGGGGGCGGTGGAGACTTTTACCATTGAGGCTTTGATGCAAGATGGTAAGGCGCTACAGGCCGGCACGTCACACTTCCTCGGGCAGAATTTTGCCAAGGCGTTTGAGGTGAAATTTCTGGATGAGAACAACCAACTGGAATATGTCTGGGCCACTTCGTGGGGCGTCTCCACGCGACTGATCGGGGCGCTCATCATGACGCATTCGGATGATCAGGGCCTGGTTTTGCCTCCCAAGCTGGCGCCGCATCAAGTGGTCATCGTCCCCATACCCAAGCCCAATGATGAATTGGATGCGGCGGCGGCGCGTATCATGGAGCAACTCCGGAAGGCGGGTATCACCGTCAAGTACGATCAGGACAGAAAGAATCGTCCGGGCTTTAAGTTTGCAGAGCACGAGATGCACGGCATCCCGGTCCGCATCGGACTCGGCAAGCGGGATTTGGAGAAGAATCAGGTCGAAATCGCGCGGCGTGACACCGGTGAAAAGAGTTTTGTACCGATGGACAATGTCGCCGGATACATCGCGCAGTTGCTCGAGGAGATTCAGGCCAATCTGTTCCGGCGGGCCAAAGCCTTTCGGGATGCGCATATCACGCGTGTAGATGATTTCGAGACGTTCAAACAGGTGCTGGAAGAGAAAGGCGGCTTTATCTCCGCCCACTGGGACGGCACGACCGAGACGGAGCTGAAAATCAAAGAGCTGACCAAGGCTACCATCCGCTGCATCCCGCTGGACAGTGAACCGGAGGAGGGCGCTTGTGTCCTGACCGGCAAGAAAAGCGAACGCCGGGTGCTCTTCGCCAAAGCGTATTGACGGGCGTATCCACGCGCGCTCGAAGAGTGCGCAATCTTTTCCTTATCAAGCGTGCGGACCCGGATGAGGGCCGTGCGTACGTGGAATTGATTAGTTTTCGCCCTGGCGGGCGATTGGTTTTTCCTTGCTAACTTTGTAGGTATCAGTAGGACTCAAAACGCACACCATGAACCAAGTGCCCAACGTGCTGTGGAGGCCGTCCAGGCGTCTGCGGCAACGCTCCCATTTGAATAAGTTTATGAATTGGCTGCGCCGCTACCATGGCCTGGACTTTGCGACGTATCGCGAGCTGTGGCAGTGGTCGGTCCAAGAGCCGGCGGCCTTTTGGGAGAAGTTGGCCGGGTATTTTAAGGTGCGCTTTCACAGTCCGTACCGCAAGGTTTTGGAATATGAGTCTATGCCGGACGTGACATGGTTTGAGGGTGCGACATTGAACTATGCGGAACACATTTTCCGCCATCGGACGGATGCGCATCCGGCACTGATCTTTATGTCGGAGCGGGAGTCACTCGTGGAGATATCCTGGGCGGAGCTGGAGCATCAGGTGGCGGCTCTGCAGCATTATCTGCGGCGACTCGGTGTAGGCAAGGGGGACCGGGTGGTGGCTTATTTGCCCAATATCCCGCAGGCGACGGTGGCCATGCTGGCGACCATTTCGCTGGGTGCGATCTGGTCTAGTAGTTCGCCGGACTTTGGTGTGGATAGCGTGTTGGACCGGTTTGGGCAGATATCGCCCAAAGTATTGATAGCCGTGGACGGCTATCAATACGGAGGCAAGCGCTATGATAAGCGGGATGTCGTCCAATCACTCATCGCGCGCATTCCGAGTTTGGAAAAGGTCATCTTGATTCCGTATCTGAATCCGCGTGTCAAGGTGGGCGACTTTGCCGGTGCGGTGTCCTGGAGGCAGGCATTGAGGCACCGGGGCGGCGAGTTGCACTTTGAGCCGGTGGATTTTTCC
>JALVEF010000256.1 GCA_027031185.1 Saprospiraceae bacterium | reverse complement strand
TTCAACGGCGCCAGCCAAATTCAACGCGCCAGCAAATTCAACGGCGCCAGCCATTTCAACGTCCCGCAGGGACAATTCGTAATTCGTAATTGATTAAAAATATCCTTTAAGTGGAAAAATAAACTTACTTTTGCCGGGCGAAAGGCTGTGGCCCGCACAAAACGAAAAGGCAAAAGAAAAATCAACATGCTCAGTCGTAGGAACGCTCGTATCAAAGTGATGCAGGTCCTTTACGGAATGGCGGACCAAATCAAGCCGGATACGGCAGGAGCGGAGAAAAAGTACCGGCAGACTGTAGATCAGTCCTTTGAGATGCTCTTGTTTACCCTGTATCTCATGACCCAAGTCGCCGGCTATGCTTTCGAAGATGCCAAAAAAAGAAGGAACAAGCACCTCCCCACCCCGCTTGACAAAGCATTTACACCCAAGCTGTTTGACAACGAAGCCATCCGATCCTTTGTCGAAAATCCCTACATCCAAAAATTGGCCAAAGACGCACAATTCGACAGCAAAATCGCTGACGGCCTGCCGGAAATCGTGTACAAGAAATTTGTCAAAGCCTATACCGACGATTACAAAGACTTTATTTTCCTGGACAACCCCAGCCGGCAGGACTACATTGACATCCTGCTCCAATTGCTCAAATTTTGCCTCCGTGAAAGCGAGATTTTCGTAGAGACGATCTGGACGCACTATCCCACCTTCCTTGATGACTATTCGCTCGTCTTAGGTGCCGCAAAAAAGATCATCAAGGCCATGCCGCTTAAAGAGGATTTCTGGAAGGACTACTACCCGTCCGAAGATGCGGTCATTGACTTTGGCGTGGGACTCATCAAGTATATCGGCGAAAACGACCGCCGGCTGCTCGAAACCATTGTCCCCGAATTGGAAAATTGGGAACCCGACCGCGTGGCCATTCTGGACATGATCCTACTGAAAATGGGGATGGCGGAGTTTCTCAGCTGCCCCACCGTACCGGCCCACGTGACCATCAACGAATACGTGGAGCTGGCCAAGATGTACAGTACCGAAAAGAGCCACGAATTTATCAACGGTGTCCTCGACAAACTGTGGGAAATCCTGAACACCAACAGCAAAATTGAAAAACAAATCAGCTAGCGCCCCGGCTTGCCCCGGCACATCGGCACCTGCCGGCATCCAACCTTGCACACCTGAAAGGTGTGCAAACTCTCACAAACTACGCGCGTGTGGAAACGTCACGCATGGCCCATCCGTGACAGCATGCCTGCATCCCACCATCAATACTTTGGGATTAACACGCTGATTTTCGCACCTTTGCGCCAGGCCGCAGGATATTTGTTTGCCGGGCAGGAGCTTTTCGGCCCGACTTTGTCCGGTGCTACCAACCAATGGAAGCGCCATCAAGCGAATACGGCGACACACCCGTGAGCAGGGACACCGCACTTTTTGTTGCATGTGCCCCAATCAAATCAATATTCCTGCTTATATTTGCCTGTGAGGGAAGGGTAATATCCCATCAAATGAAAAATTTGCCCAAAGGCAAAACAAACTCAAATGATATGAAAAAGAAATTACTTGCCATTCTGGTACTGCTGTGCGCCGGTACCGCGTTGTGGAGCCAAAGCGCCCTGAAGGACTGGGGAATTCAGGTCCGCAAGACGTGGCGCGATTACTCCACGCTGTTACAGCCAAAAAATACCCGGGAGTGGAATACCGATTTTTACAACATGAGCCATGGTGCAGAGATCGGTTTACGCCGGGGCATCAAAAACTATCTGGACATAATAGTACCTGCCAAGTTTGGTGCCGCCGCCTTCCCACTAGACTCGACACGACGGATGACTTCCACGCTTTGGGGAGGCGCGGATGCACTCTTCAAACTCCATTGGCCACACAAAAAGAATTTCTTGGCGCCATATCTCGTATTCGGGGCCGGCGGCGAAATCAACAACCGGGAGCGCAAAGGGGACTTCCACCTCCCCGCCGGTATCGGAATAGACTTCCGTCTCGGCCAAGGCGTGCATCTCAATATGGAGACTCAGCAGCGCACTTCTCTGTCGGACTTCCGCTCTAATATCCAGCATGCCGTCGGCTTGCTGCTCGACTTCGGGGGAACGACAGAACCTGAGCAACCTAAAGAACTCCCACCCGCCGACTCTGATGGCGACGGCATCACCGATGACAAGGACAAATGCCCCACCGTGGCCGGCGTAGCGGCGCTTTCCGGCTGCCCGGACAGGGACGGTGACGGCGTGGCGGACGGCCAAGACCAATGCCCCGACCAAAAAGGCCCCATGGCCAACAACGGATGTCCCTGGCCGGATTCCGATGGGGACGGTGTCCTCGACAAGGACGACCGTTGCCCGGCCGAAAAGGGACCCGCCACCAACGCCGGATGCCCCATCAAAGACCGTGATGGCGACGGATATAATGACGACATTGACGATTGTCCCGATGTCAAGGGCACGGTCAACGGCTGCCCGGACGCCGATGGCGACGGCGTCATTGACCCGGAGGACAAATGTCCCAAGGTGAAAGGTACACCGGAATTGGACGGCTGCCCCGATGCCGATGGCGACGGCATCGCGGATGCACAGGACAAGTGCCCCAACAAAAAAGGCCCTCGCAGCAACCATGGCTGCCCAGAAATAAAGAAAGAAGACATCCAACGTCTCAAAGAAATCACGCGCAACATCCAATTCTATACCGGCAAGACCACGCTGAAGCCAGAGTCCATTGTCATCCTGGATGAGATCGCCGCGCTGATGAAAAAGTATCCGGAATACAACCTGAGCATCAGTGGCCATACGGACAGTGTGGGCAGTGCCGCTGCCAACCAAAAACTATCCGAAGGACGCGCCAAGGCCTGCTACGACTATCTCATCAAAAAAGGCATTGACCGCTCGCGTATGTCTTATGCAGGATATGGCGAAACCCAGCCCATCGCCGACAATATGACCAAAGAAGGGCGGGCCAAAAACCGGCGGGTTGAGTTTTACATGTATATCCGAAAATAAGGCCTCGCTCATCTATTAAAAGGCGATTGCCAGCCGGCAATCGCCTTTTTTTGTCAATTTGTAACGTAACTGTTTAGTATCT
>JALVEF010000255.1 GCA_027031185.1 Saprospiraceae bacterium | reverse complement strand
CAACAACGCACACAAGCCCCTAACTCGTTATTTTTAATTTTTAATTTTTAATTGAATATCACTCTGTCAACGGGCGAACCCAGAGCAACATCATCATGGCATACAGTACAAACATGGACAGGCCAAAAATCAGAAAGGGCCGGTACCGTTCAATCTTATTTTGGTGGACGATGACCTCGATTTTTGACTTCTCCAGTTTGTCAATGATGGCGTATATCTGCTTAAGTTGGGCAGCATTTTTGGCGCGAAAATACTTGGCGCCGGTAAGCTGCGCCATCTGCCGCAGCAAGTCCTCGTCAAAGTCAGAGGGCACGGGGGCAAAGATGTATTCCCCGTTGGCCAGCTTTCGCACCGGCATATTCACTATTCCACCACTCCCGATGCCAATGGTATAGACTTTTATGCCGAGTGTCTTGGCGATTTGAGCCGCTTCCAGAGGATGTATGGAGCCCGAATTGTTGGACCCATCCGTCAGCAAAATGACGATGCGGCTTTTGGCCTTGCCGTTTTTGAGCTGATTGATGGCTGTGGCCAATCCCATGCCTATTGCCGTACCGGTTTGCAGATGACCGGGGGTCAATTCCTGGATCAACTTAGTGAGCGTCCGGTAGTCCGTTGTCAGCGGGCACTTGGAATATGCCTCCCCCGAAAAGACTGTAAGTCCTATTTTGTCTCCGAAGCGCTTTTTGACAAATTCAGCCGCCAGCTTCTTGGCTACCTCGAGCCGGTTGGGCCGAAAATCCAGCGACAGCATGCTTGGGCTGACGTCTAGCGCCAAGACGATTTCGATACCCTCCCCCTTGTATTCCTGATACCGCTTGACCGTCTGCGGCCGTGCCATCGCGAGTGTCAGCCCCGTCAAACCCAATAACCACACCAAACCGGATAGGCTGAAAAAAATTTTTTTCGGCGAAGGCCGCAAGCGCACCTCACCCGCTGCGGGCAGCGGGTAAACTTTCTTTCGACGCCCTCGACGCCAGTGAAAATACAGATAGACCCACACCGGCAGCAGCCCGAACCAAACGGGAGACGCCCAATGTAAGTCTGTCCGGAATATATTGAGTACTTCCAACGTGCTACTGCCTTTTTTGTAACTGTTTTGGCGCTCCTGTTTTTAGGGATAAAATAGGCATTTTAGCGCAAAACCAGCGGGTACCTAAACCGTTACCATCTCCCTAATAAACATCCTTCACCCAGGCAATGGCCTGTTCGATGCTTTGCCGGTGACGGTCTGCCGGCATCGTGAGCTTGGCAAACTTTACCATATCTGCATCTCGCAACAAACGCATCAACGCCAGACGCTGACGCGTGCGCAGCTGTTTGTGCAAGCTTCGGCTCAGCTCCGACGAGGTCATCTCAAGAGCCGGAATACCGTACTTCGCTTTCAAAAAACGCCGCAAAATCCGAGACATTTTCAGCTGAGCCTCCTTGGGATCTTTCTCCCACAACCGCGAAGACAATATCCAACCCAGCTCCATCAAGGCCTCCTCTTTGGGTGAAGAATACTTTTCCTCCACTTCGGGTGGCGAGGGGATAGGCTCCGGACGATGCTTGCGCAGGTACAGGATCAATAACACCAACATCAGCAACGCTACCGCCCCAATAATCCATGGCAAATAATCATCAGCGCGCTTGGGTTCTCTTATGATCGTCTTGATGGGCCTGGGCGGATCCTTGACCGAGAGGACGGGTTTTACGAAAATCTTTACCGGCCGGGTCATCAGCGTATCGCCCGAAGCATCCGAGAAAAACTTGACACCGGGCACCACGATGAGTCCGGAATCCAACATCACCATAGCGGCCAGCTGCTCTATCCGGATGTTGTGGTAGCGCCCTCCGACCAAGGTATCGGTTTGGGCCACTTCCACTGAGCCCACCGGATCCAGGGACGGATGCGCAAAGGCCTGCAATCCTCCCCGGATATTCAGCGATTCGTCATATTCCACCTCGGCTGTCAAATGAACGACATCTCCCACAATCGCCGTATCCCGATCCGCGCGCAACCACACCCGGTATATCTTGCCCTGGGCCGGCAACCGGCCGAAAGCCAACAAAAAACACCAGAGCCACCAAAGTCGCTTCACACTACCGGTTTTGTCTTTCGCGATTCAAAAAACACAAGCAAGCGCTTGTAAACCGACTCATCCGTATAGACCGTCAGTTCATCCGACTTTGCCCACGCAAATGCATCCTTGTAATAGGCGGTGTAGTCCGCATACAGCCGCGCGATATCCGCACGGTCGGGCGACCCAAAATCTACCACGGTCATCTGCTTTTTCTCCGGGTCAAGCACCCGAATAAATCCGGCCGGCGGCAACGCATCAAAAAAGCGATCCCAAATACGGATTCCCACCACTTCGTGTTTTTGGCCCAACAGACTCAGCGCTTTGCGATAGTCTGCCGCCAAAAAATCGGAAACCAAAAATATCAAATGATGCCGCTTCAGGACGCGATTCAAAAAATCCAGGGCAGCGACCATATTCGTCTCGCCGCCAGTGGCCGGTACTGCCGCCACCAGTTCTTTCAGGATGCGCATCAGATGATTGCGCCCCTTGGCGGGGGGGAGGTAATAATCCACACCGGAAGAAAACAGAAGCACCCCGACCTTGTCCCCCGCCTGATGCGCCGAGACAGCCAGAGAAGCACACAAGTTGGTGATCTGCTCATAAATACGTTTGGGCGCCTTACCGCCAAACCGTGTGGACGCACTGATGTCCACCGCGAGCAGTACAGCCAGCTCGCGCTCCTCCTCAAAAATCTTGATGTGCGGGATGCCGGTTTTGGCCGTCACATTCCAATCTATGCTCCTGATATCATCGCCGTATTGATAGGGCCGCACCTCGCTAAAAGTCATCCCCGCTCCCTTGAAACTGCTCCGGTAAGCCCCCGCAAAAGCATCCTTTGTCTTTTGTCGCGTGCGCAACTCCAACAGACGGACCTGCCTCAACAATTCGGCGACTGTATTATTTGGATGCGCTCTCATCTGGTAACTGTTTAGGTGCTCCTGTTTTTAGGGATAAAATAGGCATTTTTGTTCCTGTTGAAGCGAAAATTTTCGATGCGTAGCAGCGCTACGTGAGAAA
>JALVEF010000254.1 GCA_027031185.1 Saprospiraceae bacterium | reverse complement strand
AAATTAAAAATTTTACGGTGAGCGAAGTCGAACCGAGTTGAATCGCTTCGCTGTTGAAACTGCTGACGCGTTGAAATTGCTTGCGCGTTGATCGTCCCACACTTACTTGCTTTGCTCAATTTAGGCTTTGTCCCTTTCCACATTTGCTCTATGCAGGATGAGCGCCGGTTGCCACGCTCTCGCTTCGACAGGCGGTTCGACGGAGCTCACCGTAGCACTTCGACAAGCTCAGTCTATCAGGCTCAGCGACCAAAGGTCAACGGTCCAAGGTACAGTGTCAGGGGTACGTGCAAGCCATTTCAACGCGCAAACATTCAACGCGCCCCGGCAGGGGCGTATTCAACGCGAAGCATTCAACACGTCAGCGATTCAACGTCCCGCACTTACTTGCCCTTAGTGCGGAGTAAATGGCCTTCATCATACAAAAAGCCTATGCGGAAGGACCAAAGCTAAAATCCTGCAAAGCAAGTAAGTGCGGGACCGCTATACCGTTACACCGTTATTTACTGCTTGACAAATCGCTTGACGACGATGCCCTCGGCCGTGGTGACACGAATGACATAGGTGCCCGCAGACAGGCCCGCCAGGGGGATACGTGTGACAGATTGCACGTCCTGCGTCGTGGAAACCACTCGACCCAACGGGTCGAAAACTTCAATTCTTTCCGGGTGCAGGTCTCGAATGGTCACTGTCAAGAGATTATGTGCCGGTGTGGGAGTCAACTGTACCTTGGTACGGAGGGCCGGGTCAAGGACGGCGGACTGGGTGTTGTTGACAAAGATGACGGTAAAGACGGTGTCACTGACGGAGAGGGATTTGGGATTGCCCAGGGCATCAATGGCGCGGATGGCTTTGATGTGGAAGTCCACGGGGATATACTTGCCGGTGCGCAGGACGATGACGTCGTCAATGATAATGTCCATTTTGGCCAGGGTGCCGTGTCCGCTCTTGGGGATTTGGTTGTTGCGGACGAAGCCGGCGTCCACCTGGCCGGTCGTGACGAAGCTTTTGTTTAGATGGAGGACCTGGCTGGCCGGGCCGAGGAAGCTGTTGTCGTTGTAGTCCACGGCGATGGGCTTGTTGACCAGGTCGGCGGGGAAGTCCACGGCGACGGTGATACCGTATAAGTCCTGGACGGGATGTAAGCTGGAACCGACCTTGAGAAAAGCGGTGACGGGGATTTCGCCCGGCGTATCATCGTTGACCACGATGGTGTCCGCTGCCAACTCGAGCGAGACGGGGGGCAGGTCGGGATCCGTGACGGGACTTGTCGGGGGCACGGGGGCACTGTTGAGTTCGATGACGTTGATGTCGGAGGTGCCGATGAGGCCGTCGCCGTCGCAGTCCAGGTGTTTGTAGTTGATATTTTGGACGGTGTCTGTCCAGTTAAAGGCGATTTGACTGAACCAGGCGTTGGTTGCGCCGGGGCGGTGCAGGCCGGCAGTCTCAAAGCCGACGCCGACGGGCAGCAGGTCGTTGAGGTTGGCGATGTAGTCGTCATCGGCGTCTCCGGGTAGTACGTAGTCCGTTACACCGCCGCCCAGGTCGGTGATGAGGTCGCCGACCGTGATGTACTCGCAGTAGGATTGGGTGCAGTTTTCTTGTGGGTCTTCGGCTGTCAGGCAGACCAAGTAGCTCCCCGCTGCCGGAAATGTATGATCGAAGCTGTCTTCGTTTTTGACTTCAGTGCTGTCGCTGATGATCCAGGTTAGAATGATATCTGAATCGTCGTCGATCCACTCAAATTTGTACTTGTGGTTGGCGGTATCGAGGACTTGATAGGAGAAGTCAGCGTTGCAGTCATCGTTGATAGGTGCACAAGGCCCCGGGCGGAAATGTGTGACACCGGCGTGGTACAGGGCTTCGCATAAATTGGGGTAGTCCATGCCGTCGCAGCCGCACACCGGTGCATAATCAGTCGGACAACCCATATTGGGATCTATCAGCGAGGAGTCCACACAGGGTGCGGAGCCGTCTATGAGCATGCACTCGTCTTCGGTGCATATTTGCCCGGAGGTGAGCTGTACTTCTACTTCCAGACAAAGCTCACCCACCACGGTATCGGGCAGGGTCACGGCCGGGGCGCTCCCGATGACATTGCCATCGAAAGTCCAGGTGTAAGTTGCATTTTGCCAGGTGGCGGGCAGGAAGGGCTCCACAGTCACCGTGAGCATACCGGGGCTTCCGGGCGTGGGTTCTACCATGAAAATGAAGTCGCACTCGCTCTCAAAATCCAACTCCACACAAGTCAGCTCGATGATTTCCTTGCCATTGCAGAATGAGCCGGTACTCGTATAGTCGAATGTGATTTCTTCCCCGAGGATCAGATTGAAGTTGCCGGCATTGCTCACCGGCAGGAGGACGTTGTCTGCGGTATCGGGCGAGACCAAGATGGCGGGCATATCACAGTCCGCGTCATAGGTCACCTCGCCCTCATAGGTGCACTGTGCACGGAGCGGGCCGTGGATGGCGAGCCACAGCAAGAGCAGGAGCAAGACTCGGATGTTGGATATTGTTTTCATAGCCTATTTGTTTGGCGGAGTCCCTGTCACCAAAACCGTTTGGGCCTTGCGGGCGCTGCCCGTGGGGTAGGGGCTGCATGGTCAGGTTATATGAGCATACAGAACTCCACGCTGCAAATCTGGGGATAAATCCCACAGCAAGATAGCACATTATTCTTCGATTGTGAGCGTATTTAGTAGCTTTGAAATGATATAATTTATTGAAAAACAATAAAATATGCGCTATCTTTGTGTCAAAAAGTGATATGTTTGCGAAGAAGCTACTGGACCTGTTGGACAGTTTTTCCCTTCGGGAGCTGGACCGGTTCGAGCGTTTTTTGCAGTCGCCGTATTTCAATGAGAATGCAAGCCTGACGGCACTGTACCGGCTGCTCCGGGGGTATGTGTCCGACCGGTCCGGCTTGCCGGACAAGGCGGGCATTTGGCAGAAGGTGCGCCCATCGGAGCCGTACAGCGACGTGCGCTTGCGCAAGATGGTGTCCGATTTGTTGGCCTTGGCACTTGAATTTAAGGCCATGGAGCGTTTTCGTTCGGACGAGCGATTGTTTTTAATTATGCAAATGGAGGCGATTGCGCGTCCGGCGCTCAAGACACATATCGCCTCGATCCGGCGCAAGCTGGAGGCGTTGTTGCATACGATACCGGACGTGGACGGCTTTTATTACCGTCATCGGTACCAGGTTGCGCTGCACCGCTTGATTGAGCTTGAGAAGGACAGGAAAAAGCTGACCCGTCTGCAGGCCATGGGGGATGCGGACGCCTATTTGGACTTGTTTTATTATGCCCGCAAGCTGGGGATTGCGGCCGAGGTGCAGGCGTATCGCGCCTTTATGCGGATAGACAGTGATATCCGGTTGCCGGACGGTTTTGTGGAGACCATACAGGCCGGGGGATATTTTGATCAGGTTATCATTGAAGTCTATGCGCGCATTTATGCCCTGCTATTGCATCCCGAGGATGACAGCCGTTTTTTTGAACTCTTGCAATTGATTGAGTCGCATGAAGATGACTTCTCGGATGACTTGCTGTTGGATTTTTACTCCCACGTGCTCAACTATGCCATTTCGTATAAGGTCAATACCGGAGATACTTCCTACCATTCGATTGTCTTCAATATCTCCAAGCGTCTGGTAGAGAAAGAACTGGTCTTCAACCCGTATCTGGACCCGGGATTGTATGCCAACATCATCGCGATGGGCCTGCAATTGGAGGCCTTTGACTACGTGGAGCAGTTTATTGACCGTTATTCGGACCGCCTGCCGCCGGACAAACGGGAGAATGCCCGGACGTACAACCTGGCCCGGCTGTACTACAACAAAAAGGACTACGGGCGTGTCCTCGAACTACTCCAGGATGTGAGCCTGAAAAATATCTCCTACGCGCTGGGAGCCAAGATCATTCTGGTCGGTACCTTTTATGCGCTTGAGGAGTTTCGAGCCCTCGAGTCCCATCTCAACTCTTTCCGGATATTTGTCCTGCGCTCCAAGCTGATTTCCCAGAAAAACAAGCAGGCCTATCTCAACTTTTTGCGCTTCACCAAGCGGCTCATCTATCTGTCTCCCTATGACGAAGCCGCCAAAGCGAAACTACTGAAAAAAGTGGAAAGCACGGAAAATATACCCGCCCGTCAGTGGCTCATCGAGCGCATACGGGAGCTATGACGCGACTCAGATGCCCAGGTCGGGGACAATGCGGTGAATCCTGAAATACAGTTCTACCGGCTTGAATGGCTTCATGATGAAGTCGCCGGCGCCGTTGTTGAGCGCTTCTTCCAAGATCTCCACATCGTCTTCCAGGGTGGCCATCACGAGGAAAGGCACCGGCTTGCCGCTGTTTTTTTCGCGGGCCCATTTGGCCAGGTCCACGGCCGAATTGCCCTTCATCATCAGGTCGGCAATGATGAGATTAAAATTGTCTTTTAAGATAGCGGTCTCCGCCTCTTGCATGTTGCGGACATGGACGACTTCAAAGCCCTGTTTTTCCAGCCGGAATTTCAGAGCAGTAAGCATTATGTCCTCGTCCACGCATATCAATACTTTTTTGTCAAACTTCATCGCGAGCCTGTTCTGTTGAGCCACAAAGGTAGTAAATCGTCACAACTTACCCGCAGACCGGCCGAAATAGCGGTCCATTATGCGCCGGACACTGCTGTAATAACTGCTTCCGAACAGGTTGAGATGCACGAGCAGGTAGTAGAGTTGATAGATGTCGGTCAGGTAGTTTTCATCGCCGTCGCAGGGCCTGACCTCGCGGTAGGCCGCATAAAAGCTTTTGTCAAACCCGCCAAAGAGCCGCGTCATGGCCAGGTCCACTTCCGCATGACCGTAATAAACCGCCGGGTCAATGAGAAACGGCGTGCCGCCCGGCCCGAACAGGTAGTTGCCGCTCCACAGGTCACCGTGCAGGAGCGCGGGGCCGATGTGCGCGGGCAGATGCATGCGCAGGTGTGCGATTAGGTTCTCTTCGGCGGGTACCTCGCCGGCGCTCATCAAACCATTCCGGACCGCCAGTCGCATCTGATAGGCCAGGCGGTGGCGCCCGTAGAATACGGCCCAGTCGGCTTCCCGGGTGTTGATCTGATCCAGGCGCCCGATGAAGTTGTTTGTCTCCCAGCCGAAGCGGGTGGCCCTATGGCCGTGCATGTGTGCCAGTCGGCGTCCCAGCCGCGTCATTGAGTCGGGTTTTGGGGGCTGTCTTTCGATGTATTCCAGAATGAGGGCCGCGCCGTATCCGGAGCGGGTCAGGCCGATGACGCGGGGAATGTGGATCTCGTCCGTGGCGGCCAATGCCCGGAGTCCCTCGGCTTCCCGTGTCAGCATTTCGCTGCCGCGTTCACCTTGCATGATTTTAATGAAAAAGTTTTCGCCTGCCGGCGATTGGATCCGGTACGCCTGTGCGATATCTCCACCGGCGACGGGGGCCCATTTGGCCGCTGGTAGTTTCAATGTCCGTTCTACTGTGTGTCGTAGTGTGTGCACGTCGTAGGAGCTTGGGGGCGGAAAAATAATGAAAAATTAAAAATTAAAAATTAAAAATACCCTGCATTTGCTTGCCCCGCTTATTTGGTTTGTCAAAGATCTGGGGATACAAATCCGCGACATAAGTCCGTGAGCCGCATCCCCAAACATATTGAATTGGCCATCCTAAGCTCTCTTGGGAAAAGGCCAAATAACAAAGAGACGCACGCCCGTGCGTCTCTTTGGGGAATGACAAAAAAACGAAGCGCCGCGGAATGGCGGCGCTTCGGCGTATTCAGAAGCGATAGCGCAAGTTGCCGGTAATGGTGGTGCCGTTGAAGCCAAATTGATTGACTTCCCACGGCCACTTGAAGCGTCCACCCAAGTCGGTGACAAAGTCTCCCTTGGTATCTATCGGGTCGGGATAGACGTTGGCCAGGTTGTTGACGATGGCAGTCAACTTCCAGTTTTTGTTGAAACTGTAACTGAGCGACAGATCGGTCACCCATTTGGCGGAAAAGGTCTGATCTTTGTCCGGGTCGGTGGCGTGTTGCCAGGTGACGGTGCCAAAGCGGGTGTTGTTGAGATCTACGCGAAACTTGCTGATGGAATAGCCGATGCCGATGATGAACTTGTCGCCGGGCCGCGCGCTCAGGATGCGGGACTGCTCCTTGCGGTCAAACAGGTCCACGTGCGCTTCGGCGATGGGGCGAGGCGTCTCTACCTTGCCCACCAACTTGGTTTTGTTGATGTTGGCAGAGGCCAGCAGGTTGAGTTTGCCGGCTCCCGCCGGCACGGTATAGTTGATCACGGCATCAAATCCGGTGGTCTGCGTGCTGACCGCATTGGCGAAGAATTTCAGGCTGGTGATGTTGTTTTCATCGAGGATCTGATAGACCTGCGTGGTGGTATCATCGGTGGCGATACTGCTGGAATACACGATGCGGTCATTGACTCTGACGGAGTAGAAGTCAAAGGTGAGCGCCAGGCCCTTGGCAGGGTTGGCAGCGATGCCGGCGGTGATGTTGCGGGCCTTTTCGTCTTTGAGCTTGCCGACGCCCAGTTTGCGCAGTACAGGGCTGTTGTTGTTGAATGTGCCCTGATTGGAGATGGTACCGCCGGATACCAGGGTCTGGACGTTGCTCAGGTAGATTTGGTGCAGTGACGGTGCCCGGAAGCCGGTGGAAAAGGAGCCGCGCAATACCAGTTTGTCGTCCAAAAACTTGTACCGGGAGGCCAGCTTGTAACTGACGTTGCTGCCGAAGTCGGAATAACTCTCATGGCGCAGGGCCGCGTCCACCAACCAGTCATCGGTCAGGTCAAGCCCCAGGTCAATGTACTTGCCGAAGTTGTAGCGGACGGCGTCCACTTCATTTTGAGGCTGGAGCCCGGGGAAGGACTGCACGCCGCTGCCGAAGTAAGAGGCCGGTTCTCCGGCCACGGCGATGAAGTTTTCTTTGCGGAACTCGGCGCCGAGACCAAGTCGCAGCATGCCGAACTTGCGCGACAGGTCAATATTGGAGACAGACATTTTGAAGCGGTATCCGCCGGCCTTGACGTTGGTCGGGCTTTGGGGGCCCATGTCCAGGTTGACGGTCTGGTCAATGGTGTAATCCACGCGGTTGCTGCCCGTGGTAAGGCTCAGGTCATATTGCCAGCCGTTCTTTTCGCCTTTGAGTCCGCCGGCGAGGGTTTTGTCCACGATGTCGGTCTCAAAGGTGGGCTGGAAGCCTTCATAGGGTTCGTCGGGGTCGTGCAACAGACCGTAATCGGTAGTAATCCAATAAGGTGTGCGGTAGAGTGCATAGCTCAAACCGTCGCGCAGGGTCAGCCCCCCGTAGGCATAGATCTGTACTTTGTCACTCAGGTCAATGCTGGCATTGGCAAAGACATCGGCGGTTTTCATATTGGGGGTGCCGACGTGCATGCCCATGTCGGGATGCTTTTTGAGCCAGGGATGGGAGCCGTCCAGCAATTGCTGGCCAAGCGTGCCGCCGAAGATATTGCCGAAGAGTGAATCGGTACCCGGCGACGGTGCGCGGTTGGTCTCTTTTTGGTCACTGTAAGAGGAAGTCAGGTTGATAAAGCCGTTTTTGCCCAGTTTGAAACCGGTATTGACGTCATAGCCGTAGGTCAGCCCGTCGCCTGCAGTGGTGATGCCGGAAAACAGATTGATATCCGTGTAGTCGGTGTTGTCTTTCAGGATGATGTTGATGACGCCGGCGATGGCATCGGAACCGTACTGCGCGGAGGCGCCGTCGCGCAAGACTTCAACGCGCTTGATGGCAGCCGCCGGGATGCTCTTCATGTCCACGCCGACTTCACCCTTGCCCGGGGTGTCGTTGATATAGACCAGAGCGCTGGCATTTTTGCGCTTGCCGTTGACCAGGACCAGTGTGCGGCTCGGGCCCAGGCCGCGCAGGTCGGCGGGGTCAAAGTGTGCCGTGGCGTCCGAAATGGTCTGTTGGGTGGCGTTGTACGAGGGCACTTTGAGCGTGAGCATCTGGTCCACGCCCACTTTGCCGGTGAGCATCAGATCCTCGGCTTTGATATTGTCAATGGGCACGGCCGAGGTGATGGACGTGCGCGGTGCGAAGCGCGAACCGACCACGACCACATCGTCCAGGTAAACGCCTTCTTCAAGCGTGAACGGCTGCGGTTGCTCCGTCGTGACTTCCACCGTCCTGGCTTTAAAGCCGGTGTAGCTCAGCTTTAAGTTGACGGGCAGTTCGGTTACACGCAGGTCAAACCGGCCGTCCAGATCCGTGATGGTGCCCGTTTCCGTGCCTTCTACCACGACGGAGACGCCTACAAGTGGTTGCCCTTCGGCATCAAGGACCTGGCCGTGCACCATGTGTTGGGCATGCAGTACACCGAAGGAAAATACAACCAAAATCAGCGAAGAGAAGAGAGTGTAAACTCGTTTCATAAGATTGTTTTTTGGTGAGTGAGGAAATAGGAATAGGCTTGCGACGAGATGGACCGGCAGCCGGCCGTAGGCCGGTGCAGCTATTGTCGGCAAACCTGTGACGAGGGAAGCAGGATATCGAAGGGCCAAGCCTTCTCGTTCGATGGGAATGGGGCCAAAGGTATTAACTTTTATTTGGATGAGTGTGTAAAATGCAGTTATTTTTTAGCGATTCCGGCTCATTTTTAGAAGAAATGGATAGATAGGGTGGCGAGTATGCAAGGAAATGGTAACTGTTTAGGTACCTGCTGTTTTTGTGCTAAAATGCCCTTTTTGCCCCTTAAAACGGGAGCACCTAAATACAAAAAAAAAATTCCGAAGCGAATGCTTCGGAATTTTGGCGGTCCGGACGGGACTCGAACCCGCGACCCCATGCGTGACAGGCATGTATTCTAACCAACTGAACTACCGGACCTTTTCACAGCTTTCTGCGAAAGCGAGTGCAAAGTTAAGTTGTCTTTTGCTTTTAGGCAAGTATCAAGCCATAGATTTTTTGTAACTGTTTAGGTACCTGCTGTTTTTGTGCTAAAATGTCCTTTTTGCCCCTGTTTTTGCAAAAATTTTCTCACGTAGCGGTGCTACGCATCGAAAATTTTACCTTCGACATCCACGAAAATGCCTATTTTATCCCTAAAAACAGGAGCACCTAAACAGTTACGATTTTTGGAGAAACGGAAAGCGTACTACTTTGTTGCGGGCAAGTTTTGGGCGCCAATCGTGCTGTGATATTGGGAAAAGCGCTATCTTGCACAACCTTTGGGCGGGCGTGCTCGTTTAGGCGAAGCGTCGCGCGCCTGCGATATGTGGAAAGACAATACTCATGGGGGATCGCGTTTTTTTGGACTTTGAAAAGCCCTTGGAAGGCTTGTTTGAGCAGCTGGACCAATTGGAGGCCATCAATGCAGCCGGAGACGTGGATATGTCCGAAAAGGTCAAGGAGCTCAAAGCCAAAATCAAAAAAGAACAGAAGGAGATATACAGTAAGCTGACGCCCTGGCAGAAGGTGCAGCTGTCCCGCCACCCGCAGCGGCCTTATACGATGTTTTATGTCAACCGCATCTTTAAGAAAGCCACCGAACTGCACGGTGACCGGCTCTGCGGTGATGACAAAGCGATGGTCGGCTTTTTGGCCAATCTGGATGGGCAGACGGTAGTCGTCATCGGCCAACAGAAAGGGACAACGACTAAGGAACGGCAGTACCGCAACTTCGGCATGGCCAATCCCGAGGGGTACCGCAAGGCGCTGCGCCTGATGAAGCTGGCAGAGAAGTTCAACTTTCCCGTCATCACGTTTGTAGATACGCCGGGGGCTTTCCCGGGCTTGGAGGCCGAGGCGCACGGCCAGGCTTCGGCCATTGCCACCAATCTGATGGAGATGGCGCAGCTTCGCGTGCCGATCGTGTCGGTTATCATCGGCGAAGGCGCATCCGGCGGGGCCATCGGCATCGCCCTGGCAGACCGGGTCTATATGATGCAGTACACTTGGTTTACGGTCATCTCCCCGGAGTCCTGTTCGTCCATCCTGTGGCGGTCGTGGGATTACAAGGAGACTGCCGCCGAACTGCTGCGGCTGACGGCGGACGATATGCTGTCGTTTGGCCTGATTGACGGCATCATCAAGGAGCCGTTCGGCGGGGCGCACTCGGCGCCGAATTCTGCCGCCACGGCGGTCAAAAAGACCATCAAGGACGCCTTGACGGAACTCATGGCCCTGGATCCCGAAGAACGCATCGAAATGCGCATTGCCAAGTATGAAGCCATGGGCAAGTTTATCGAAGCGGGCGTGAAAAAGTGACGGGTACGTGCCTTTTTAGACGGCCTTTATCGAGAATCAAACCATAAAATCTTGAAAAAGCATCTGCCCAATCTGCTCACTTCGGTCAATGTCTTTTTCGGGGCCCTGGCGACCGTGGCGGTTCTGGGCGGCCGCGTTGCGGATAGTGTGATTTTTATAGCGGTGTCGTTGGCAGCGGACTTTCTGGACGGCCTGGTGGCGCGCGCGTTGAAGGTGAGCGGTCCGCTGGGCAAGGAGTTGGATTCGCTGGCGGACATGGTGTCTTTCGGTATGTTTCCCGGTGCTTTGGCCTATTGGTTGTTGCGACAGACGGCGTGGGCGCATTGGGCCTGGGTTGGCTTTATTATCACGGTGTTTTCGGCGTGGCGGCTGGCCAAATTTAATCTGGATACGCGTCAGGAGCAATATTTTATCGGATTGCCGACGCCGGCCAATACGATGTTTTTTTTGGGAATGGGTGCGGCTTATGTGCGGGAGGCGTCCTTCCGGCAGTTTCTTCAAGCGCATGTGTGGGCATTGGCGGCGGTCATTGGGGTGATGTCCGTCCTGTTGGTTGCCGAGGTGCCGATGCTGAGTCTGAAAATTAAGTTTTTTTCGCTGCGCGAAAATTGGCGCATAGTGGTATTGGTCGGTGGGGCGCTGTTACTCTTGTGGTGGCTGCCATTGTCTTACTTTTTGTTTGCCGTGATTTTGTGGTATCTGCTGTGGAGTTTGGTGGCGGGACGATGAAATGGCTTGCTCGTTGAAGACGTCGTGTGGGTGGCGCCTTCGGCAGGCTTTGTTGTATGGTAACTGTTTAGGTACCTGCTGTTTTTGTGCTAAAATGCCCTTTTTGCGTCTGCCTTTGGTAAAATTTTCTCACGTAGCGCTG
>JALVEF010000253.1 GCA_027031185.1 Saprospiraceae bacterium | reverse complement strand
GGCGTGGCCGACAGCATTGTCTTGTCGGCAGACGGAGTGGACTACACACTGACGTTTGCGGATAGTGCATTGGCGTACTGTACAGCGGTGCAGGTGGTCAGTCAGGGCCCGTGTTCGGATGCGCCCTGTCAGCTGTCGGTCAGTCAATTCAGATTGGGCGACTGTGACGACGGCGGCACGCCCTATTTGGCTATGGATGATACCTATGAAGTCACGTATCAGGTCACGGCTGTCCATCCGGGGCCCGGTCAGCGCTTCTACTTAAAAGCGAACAATCAGGACTATGGTCCTTATGCCTACGGCACGACACAGGTGGTGAGCCTGCCGGCCGACGACAAGGAATATCTGCTGGTCTTCACGGACAGCGAGCGCACCGATTGCGCGGCGACGCGGTCGGCCAAACAGGCGCCTTGCGCGGAACAAAAGCACAATGACTTGTACATTCCCAATGCGTTCTCACCCAACGGCGACCAAAACAACGACTACTGGGCTGTCTATACTTCTGATGACCAAATCACTATACTCTCGTGCCGGATCTATGACCGATGGGGAAATATGGTCTTTTCGACGGAGGACGGTGCGCACATCCGGTGGGACGGCCGGTATAAAGGGCAGGCGCTGCCGTCGGGTGTATATGTCTATTCCATTGCCTACAAGACGCCGGATTTGGACTTTGTACAGGTGGCGGCAGGTGACTTGACGCTGGTGAGGTGAAAATACGGCCCAGGGACCGGGATAAAGGGTAAACGCTCCATTGGGAATTGAATGGAATTTTTTCGATTCATTAATTCCTCGATTCCTCGGTTCTTCGATTCCTCAACTCCTCATCGTTCCCTATCTTTGTCGGGGCAAATGCCGAAGATGGGAAAAAACACATGGATGGAAGAGTCCCCCAAACAAAAACACAGTCACGCCGCCCTGCCGCTGGCCCTGGCCATTGTGGCGATGATCGGCCTGGTGGCCGGTTTCAGGATGAAGGATGCCCGTGTGATTTGGTCCAAGACCTTGCAAGAGGACCGCGATACTTACAATCAACTGGAGACGCCACTCCTGCAAGCCATCCGCTATGTGGATGCCCATTATGTGGACTCTCTGGATAAATCGGCTTTGTCGGAGCAGGTGCTCCGACATTTGCTTGCCGAACTGGACCCGCATTCCATCTATCTGCCCCCACAACAATACCGCGAGATGCGCAAGCAGATAAAGGGCTACTTTACGGGCATTGGCGTTAACGTCACGATGTATGAGGATACGGCGCGCATCGGCTCGGTGCTGGAAGACAGTCCGGCTGCCGAGGGAGGCCTGGTGCCGGGCGACAAGATCTTGCTCATCAACGGCGACACGGTGGCCGGACGTCATCTGACGGAAGATTCCCTGGTCACCTTGCTCAAAGGTGCCGCCCATGACACTCTGCGGATGACGGTGCGGTCCCCGGATGGGCAGCTTCGCCGGCTCCGGCTCAAACGGGAAGACATCTCTCTGCCCAGTGTGCCGGCTGCCTTTATGCTGGATGACAAGACAGGCTATCTGGCGATTTCCTCATTTACGTCCAATACATCGCGCGAATTTGCGCAAGCCTTACAGAAGCTCGTACAAGCACATCACCTGCAAAACCTGGTGCTCGACCTTCGCGGCAATCCGGGCGGGTATCTCGAAGAGGCCGTGCAGGTGCTTGACCACTTGTTTACGGAAAAAGATAAGCTCCTCGTCTATACCCAAGGCGCGAAAGTGGGGCGCAAGGACTATGAAACGGACGGGCAGGGACGTTTTCGCCTGGATCGCATCGCCGTCTTGATAGATGAAAATACGGCCTCGGCCGCCGAAATAGTAGCCGGTGCGCTCCAGGATTGGGACAAGGCCGTCCTGGTGGGGCGCCGCAGTTTTGGCAAGGGCCTGGTACAGGAGGAGATGCCACTGTCCAACGGCGGCGCGGTCCGCATTACAGTCGCCCGCTACTATACGCCGGCGGGTCGCTGCATCCAGAAAGACTATTCCGATCAAGAGGAATATGCCCACGAATTGGATCATCGTTTCGAAGACGGGGAGTTGTTCGATTCCGCCCGGTATGTCGTCCATACCGACACGGTACATTATACTACCATCGGTGGCCGCGAAGTGCACGGCGGCGGGGGGATTACGCCGGAAGTGGTGGTGCCGCTGGAGCCCATCTACCACGATACGATATGGCTTACGATGCAAGCGCATATTTTTGCTTTTGCTGCCGCCCACCCGGAATGGTTGCCGGGCGAGGACGAGGCGACCTATCTGCAGCGGGGGACAGTCCCCGAGCGGGCCGTGGAAGCTTTTTTGCGCTATGTGCAAGACAAACTGCACCTGCCCGTCCCGCCGGACAAGCAGCAATACGCGGCCTATATCCGTCGCGAGTTGAAGCGACAATATGCCGGGATTAAGTTTGGTGACGGCGCCTACTACAAGGCCCGTGCAGCGGACGATGATTTTGTCAAAGCTGCTGTGCGCCGGATCTATGCCCCCAAGCTCATTCCTGACCGATAAAGCAGTTGCGATGCGACAACGCCCCGACATTCAAGTGGAAAGTCCGCCCGCCTGGCTCGAGGCCGTGCTTGCTGACTTTGACAGTTTCCTTATTGACCACGCGGACGGGGAGCGAAAAGCCTCCGCTTTTGCCCTGGGCCTGGTGGCCAAATATCCCATGCTCACCAAAATCATCCCGCCGCTGATAGATATTTCGGTGGAAGAGTTGGAGCACTTCCAACAGGTCTATACACTGCTGCATGCGCGTGGACTTCAGCTGCCCATCAAGATTGTAAAAGACCGCTATATCCTTGAACTCAACCGCCTGTGTCGCGCCGACCGGATGGAACGGCTGATGGATCGTCTTATCATCGGGGCAGTGGCGGAAGCCCGCGGCCTGGAGCGCTTCAAGCTGGTGGCCGAGGCACTGGAAGACCCGGAGTTGAAGCGCTTCTACAAGCGGTTGTGGGCATCGGAAGCTAAGCACAGCGGCGCTTTTCTGGATTTGGCTGCCGCCTACTTTGATCGCGACGAAGTGTGGACCCGCGCCCAATGGTTTATGGAGCGCGAAGCGGAAATTCTGCTGAATCTGCCTATTCGCCCGGCT
>JALVEF010000252.1 GCA_027031185.1 Saprospiraceae bacterium | reverse complement strand
GCTTGATTTTGGCATTGATCCTTCCGCATAGGCTTGCTGCATGATAGGGGTGTGTTGCTATCTTTTATGGGCAAGTAAGTGCGGGACGGTTTTTCGGATCTTCGATTCTTCGATTCTTCGGTTCTTCAATTCTTCGATTGATCAAAAATTCAGAAAGAAGAAAAATTGGTTTACACGCCTGCCGGGTATTTATTGGAGTGGACTCATAGTTGGTGAATAATACAAAGCGCTGTCCGGTGTGTCAAAGGTAAAAAGCTGTGGATGTAAAAAAAATGTTATGATTTATTGTCCTGTATTTTACATTTCCTTATCTTTGTCCGTCGGACATTGTGAAAACAGTAACTAATCAAATAAGTACCGAGAAAATGGATGGTTTGGATAAAGGAATTTTGCGAGCATTATCGAATAATGCAAAGATGCCCATAGCTGCATTAGCTGATCGCCTTAATGTGTCTGGGAGTACGGTGCATGTGCGGCTTCGCCGCCTAGAAGCAAAGGGCTATATCCGTGGGGCACAGTTGGTATTGGATTATTCAAAGATTGGCTATGATCTCCATGCTTTTGTCGGCCTTTCGGTTTCGGGTGGGGATATTGGAGGTGTTTTCCGGAAGTTGGAAAGTGTATCCAGTATAGTGGCGGCATATTTTACGACAGGGCCGTGTGCTGTTTTTCTGGAGTTGCATTGCAAGGACCGGGCACATTTGGCGCGTGTCATTCAGGAGGAGATTATCAGAATACCGGGGATCAGCCAGGTCAAGAGTTTTGTCGTGCTGGATGAGAAATTTCGTCGGCCACCGAATTTTGACGACTTGTGACTCGCTCGTTGTGCCTGGCGCCTTGATTGTTAGCTGTTTATAAATTGCGAGTTTACCGACCCTTCGGGCCGGTGTGGTAGACAAACTAATCAAACCTATAAGGTTTCCAAAACCTTATAGGTTTGATGGTTAGGGTATAGTTAACAAGTTTTTTTTGTTGTCAAAATTACCATGAAGATGGTATATTTGCCGCTTATCCGGGCCCGTTGGTTTGGATTTTGTAGGCTTGATGGCATGAAAAAAATTTTCTTATTGGTATTGATAATTGGTATTGTGGCCGTATCTGAAAGCGTGAGGGCCCAATCAGCCTTGTATTATACCGGCAAGCGGATACATTTGAGTTCGGTAAAATTGTTGTCTGAAACGGCCAATTACTTGAAGTTGAGTGTGGTGGTCTCCAATACGGGCCGCGAAGATCTCCGCTTGTATCCGGATCTGGATATCGGTAAAGTGGTCATTACATTTGGGGATTCTTTTTCAAACAGTCACGTGGCACCGTACAAGTGGCAGATTGTCAAGGCAGTGATCGGCAGCAAAAAGCAGCTCCGTGCCGGGGAGGTGCTTACGTTGACTAAGTTAAAAATCCGAAAAGATCCGAATGACTTGCCCCGCTCCACGCTGTCTGAAAAGATTGGTACTACGGAAGAAAACCGCTCAGCTGGCGATGCTGCAAATCCAAAATTGCCGGGAACGACCGGCGCCCCAAACCCCTCATCGCCAAAGGCGATGAAAACTTCTACTGTGCATCACGAGGGGGATGACACGAAGGCTGAGACGCCGGCCGCCTCGCCGTCCAAAATACTGAGTCCGATCGGGGTCTTGCCACGCAAGGAGAAGGCCCCGGGTTGTGTGGATTTGATGATAGACAACATTGAGGTGGTCAAACGGACCAAACGCCGCGTCTATCTGGATGTAACTTTGCACAATTATGGTACCGGTACGTTTGTCTATGATCCCAAAAGCGAAAGGTATGAGAATCTGGCCATTAAGGCTTATTTGGGTGCCGTGCCGCGCCTGACGCGCGGGGCGTTGGTGACGGGAGGTCAGCATTTTAATGAGATCTTTCGTAAGCCTTTTACGCTTGGTCCGGGGGAGACAATCCACGGCACGACCAAGGTTTCGCTGGAGTTGTTTACAAAGTTTACGCCGGTGGTGATCTTGGAATTGGATCCGTTTCTTGCCTTGCCGGAGTGTGATAAGAGTAATAATGTGGGGACGGTAATTTTGAAATAGTTACATTCTCATTACGAACAGATTAGGGATAAGTCTTGGGAATATCGAACACCGATTACTTGTACTGAGCTTGCGGTGCGGTCGGTGAGCGCAGTCGAACCGAGCAACGTCGAACCGTCGAAGTAACGAATGGGGATTTTAGAAGTGGGCACTTCGACTTCGCACTTCGACAGGTGGTTCGGCAGGCTCACCATAGCACTCAGTGCAGCGCTCACTTCGACGAGCTCAGTGACCACAGTGACCACGGTACGACAGGCCAGGCCACTTCGACGGTTCGACAAGTTTCGCTCCTATACGGAGCTTGAAATGTGGGTGGGACTATTGGCTACAAAGCTTTCGTCCCTACGGGACTACGGTGCTTCTGCGCGGGATTCCTTCTAAAATCTCAAATCGGGGCTTCGACAGGCTCAGCCTACAGGCTTCGACAAGCGCTTGCCCTGAGCGCTGCCCTGAGCTTTTCGAAGGGTTTGTCGAAGGGCTTTTCGAAGGGCAGCCCAAGTGTTCGGTGTTCTAATTGTCCCAAAACAAATCGCTTTGAATATAACTCGTAGGGTCTTTTAGAAGACCTATTTGCCGGATGTATTGAGTTTGCCACTGCGGTCAATGATGTTGGCCGAAGCTTGTTGGGTGGGCAGGACGAGGACGTCCTGGATGTTGACATGGGCGGGCTGCCGAATCATAAAGAGGACAATTTCGGCGACGTCTGAGGGCGTGAGCGGGGTGAAATCTTCGTAAATCTTGGCTTTTTCTGCGTCGCCGTGGAAGCGATTCAGGGCAAATTCGGTTTCGACGTGTCCGGGAGCTACCTGTCCGACACGGATGTGGTATTTGTGCAGGTCCAGACGCATCGCTTTGGTGAGCATGTCCACGGCGGCTTTGGTGGCGTTATAGACGTTGCCGTTGGGGTATGCTTCTTTGCCGGCAATAGAGCCTATGTTGATGATTTGGCCGCTGCGGCGCTCCACCATAGTGGGGGTGATTTCTCTTGTGACGTACAGTAGCCCTTTGATATTGGTGTCAATCATGGTCTCCCAGTCGCTCAGCCGGCCTTCGAAGATGCTGCTGAGTCCGAGGGCAAGGCCGGCGTTGTTGATGAGCACGTCTATTTGGTCGAATGGCGCTTGGAGTGTGCCGATGGCTTCTTTGACGGACAAGACGTCGCGGATGTCAAATTGGAGGAAAGTGGCGGCAATGCCATAAGTATCCTTGACGGCTTCGACGATTTGTTGGAGGCGATTACGTCGGCGGCCGGTGAGAATGAGCCGGCAGTGACCGGCGGCGGCCAGTTTTTCAGTGATGGCCAGTCCGATGCCGGAAGTGGCACCAGTTATGAGAATGGTCTTGATTTGGACAGCAGCGGCCAGGTCAATAAATCCCTCTTCAATGGTTGCAGTGGCGGTCTTAGCTTCTTCTAAAGGCTTTAGGAAGGCCAGGTCGTTTTGTTCGGTTTTGATCTCGGGATTGTTTTCACAAGCCCGGCGGTAGTATGCTGCGGCTTTTTCCTTGTCGCCCAGATTGTGGTAAATCAGCGCCAGGTCATAATTGGCAAAACTGTGGGCGGGGTCGAGCTTAAGGACACGCTCGAAATATTCGATGGCTTCCTCCGGTTTTTTTTCGTAATCGTTTGTGTACATCCCCAGGCGGTAAAGGGCATCCACATTTTCGGGATCCTGGATAAGCGCTTTTTTGAGGAAGCGGGCGGCTTCTTTTTCTGCATCGGGATATTGGTCTTGCAGGATGATGCCGATGCGGTAGTTGATTTGGGGAAAGTCAGGCTGTATCTTCCGGACTTCACGGTAAAAGCGGTAGGCTAATGCGTAATTGCCCTGTAGCTCAGCCAGTTCGGCGAGCAAGAAATAAGCATTGGCGTTTTGCGGGTCGGTAAGAAGAATGGTGTCAAGTTGGTGAAAAGCTTCGTCATAAGCGTTGCGGCGTTGGGCCAAATAAAATGCATAGTGATAGCGCAGCGTGGTGCTGTCATCGCCGGCGTCGGGGATAGCCTCTTCCAATACTTTAAATGCCTCGTCGTCTTTGCCTTCATCGAATAAGCGTGAGACTTCGTCCAAGATGGCGTCGGCGCCCCGGAGTGTTGTGGTAGCCGTTGCGGCACCGGTTGAGGCCGTCTCGGTGGTTGAGGTAGCCTCCTCTTCGATATTGCTTTGTAGCGCGTATTCCATGTCATCTGAGCTTCTGTCCTCGCTATTACCGGTTGTGAAGTCTTTCTCGTCTTCGGCGGTCGGCGGAGGCGCTACGTCATCGGGTATTTGTAGCGAAACGGTGTCTTGGTCGTCACCGGGTACAGGCGATGTGTTTTCCGGAACGGTAATGGTTTTTTGTTCATCGGAGCTGCTTTCGGGACGTACGGAGGTGGGATTATTCTCCGGAGGTCGGATGTCGCCGGCGACAGGACTTCCGGAAGTCATTCCGGTGGGCTGTGCGGCAGGTGTGAGGGCGAAAGAGTCAAAAATGATTTGATAGTTACTCCTTTTGACTTGATCAAGCGAAATCGGATTGAGCTCTTTGAAATAGGCCATGATGTCGCCAAAGTTCAATGAAATGGCTTTAGTAGCTTGCTCTTCCTGCTGATGGATAGGAGTATCGGCGTCGTTTCGTTTCAGACGGGCACTGATAAAGGCCTCTTGCCAATACTTCATGTATGGGATAATATCTTTGACGCGTTCGATGTTCGTGGGGATTTCTTTGACCTTTCCGGCATCGTCCGTCTCAAAACCGGGGATAAGTGAGACGAGCAATAGTTGTTTTTCGACCAACAATTTGATGGCAGGCAAGACGTGGAAAAGCGTACGGGTGTCCCTGAGCCAATTGTAGGAGAGGAGGAGCAAGACGGGGGTCTCAATGGCTTCGGCGAGTGCGAGCAGGTTGTAACCAAAGTCCTTTTCAGATAACTTTTGTACAGACAAGCCGAGGGCGGTTAGGTCCCGGGCGATTTCCCCGGCGGTATTTTCCGTTGCGGAATGGAATAGTATGGTAAGCCTATTACTCATTTTTTGAGGTGTTGCAAAATAGCATACTCATAAAATATGCCAAAAAATCAAAATCCGTTATTGGGTGGATCTAAAAGCCGGTCAATCGTTTCATTTGTCCGAATTTTGGGGTTTAAGTGCGCCGGCGGTCAGTTTTTTCACCAAATCGCCGAAGTGGGTTTTGAAAGCGGTGTATGCCGGGGTGGCGGGACCGTTGAAGCCGGTATGGACGGCAACGATGCGGTTTTGGGCGTCTAAAAACAACATGGTTGGATAGGCGACAAAATTGTCAAGCTGTGGAAAGACTTCAAAGATGCGTTTTCGCTCCGCCTTGCCGCCAAAGGCGATCGGGTAGGGGGCGTGTAGCGCACGGCGATATTGTTTGATGCGGGGGAACGCTTTGGCCGGGTCGCCGGATTTTTCAAAAGCGACGCCGAAAATCTCGACAGGCAGGTCGGGATGTGCGCGCAGGTATTCGGCCAAAAAAACGCCTTCATCACGGCAGTTGGGGCACCAAGTGCCCATGATTTGAATGATTTTTGGCCTGCCGGCCAAATCGGTGTTTTCGATATCCAGTGTATCGCCATCCGGTCGTGGCAGCCGGAGACGGACGGGCCTGTTTGGGTCATACCGGACCTGACTTTCGGGGTCGTCGAGCCGGGCGGATGGATCCTTGCGGGCTTCCCAGGTGGTTTGGTAGTGGGAGCCGGAGTAGAAAGCCCCGGTCATGGTACTGTCCACTGAGCGTATTTTAGCTTCGAAAAGAAAAGCGTGGCTGCCATCAAAAGTAGAAAGGGCCAGGCGGTCTCCCTGGATGTGTCCGGCGAGAAAGCGGAAATCGCCGGTGTTGGTCATAAAAGTACCGTGTACCTGGTTGCCCTCTTGTTGGAAGACACCGACGGCCTCGAAGCCGTCGTCTCCGCTGCCAAAGCGCGCCTGCCACAGCCCGCTGATGTCCATCACGGGCTGTTGTCGCAAGTCTTCGAAACGATGTACTTTGCCCAACCGGGCGGAAAAAGGAATCTTGTAATTGCCGCGTGACGGCACGTACCAAAAACCGTCCATTTTGCCGCCGTCCACCTCAGCTTCGATATAAGTGTCATATACGGGGAAATGCAGGCTCAGCACCTGGCGTTTGGTCTCGGGATTTTGCCGGTGGGACACTTCACGGACGGGGATGCGCTCCTTGCCGTTGATGATCTCAATATAGACGGAGTCAGGGGCGGGGTTAAAGACTTCGAATAGAAAGGGCAGGACAATATCCCCACGTTCAGCACGCTGAGAGAGTGCCGCATCCCGCCTACGGTGAATCTCCGGTGCGCCGGCATGGAGGGTCAGTTCGCCCCGCCAAATGCCCGGGGCCACTACACGGTAGCTGTGCTCAAACTCCAGACAGGAGGAGAGCCCCACGAGCATGGCAAAGACCAGGGCCAGTATGGTTTTCTTCATAGTCTGTTGCGCAGATAGTTTGGGGGTGCGCGCAGCAAAGTTACTAAAAAATAATGGCACAGTGGATATGACCCATTTGAAGTCCCGGACACATGTGTTGGGGGCCGAATGGGCAAATGAATAGCTGAAAAAGTGCCTAACCACTTCACAATGAGACGAGAAGATATGACAAAAAATCAAAAAATTTTGTGAATTAAAAACTTCTTAATAGATTTGCGGCGCAGGGTGAAGGCATATAGGTAGCTGTTTTGGCCCTTTCGTTTGGGCTATTGGTGGGCATAAATTGTCTGTTTTCTGCCAAAAAGAGGGGTACCGGACAGTTACAAATTGTGTATTTCAGGTCATTTATTTTGCCTCCCCTTTTTCACAACACTAATAAAATTATGGAGACATTAGCCAGGAAAGAATTCGAAGCACGGCTCAATGATGAGCGTTTCGTGCAAACGATGAACCGGATTTTGGACAGGCTGGACGTCATCGAATCCACGTTGGAAAAGCTCCATGAGGCACCGGGTATGGTGGCCATGGTGACGGATATTGTGGACGATACGGTCCGGCAAGCATCCGATCGCGGCGTCAATCTGGACGAGCGCCTGCGCGCTGCGCTGGAGATCGCCGAGAAGCTGACCGAGCCGAAGATGGTGGAGCGCCTGGAGGGCTTGTTGGAGATGGCCAAAGAAGGGCCGGGTATGGTGGCCATGGTGACGGACATCGTGGATGACACGGCCCGGCAAGCCGCTGAGCGTGGCGTCAATTTGGACGAGCGCTTGCGTGCCGCCTTAGAGATAGCTGAGAAGCTGACCGAGCCGAAGATGGTGGAGCGCCTGGACGGCCTGTTGGAGATGGCCAAAGAAGGGCCGGGCATGGTGGCTATGATGACAGACATTGTGGATGATACAGCCCGGCAGGCTTCAGAGCATGGCGTCAATCTGGATGAGCGCTTGCGTCTTGGACTCTCCATTTTGGAGCGGCTGACTCAACCCAAAATGGTCGAAAAACTGGATCACTTGCTCGGGATGCTGGAGCAGGGCGATGGCTTGGTGGCCATGGCTGTGGACAGCTTTGACGATGTGATGCGCATTGCCAATGAGAAGGGTATTGACCCGCAGGAGTTTTTCCAGCAGGCGATGGCCGTCACGTCCAAGATGGCCCAACTGCTAAGCCGTCCGGAAACCAAAGAACTACTCGATAGTGGCGTCTTTGATGTCAGCACACTCAAGGTTATGAGTGCAGCAGCCAATGCCTTGACGGAAGCCAATGCCGAGCCGCCCAAGAAAGTGGGGCTGTTCGGGTTGATGCGTGTGATGAAGGATAGCAGCATGCAAAAAGCCATGGGCTTTTTGACGACTTTCGCCAAAAAGTTTGGCTCACGACTCTAATCTCTTTCGAAAACAAAAAGGTAACTGTTTAGGTGCTCCTGTTTTTCGCGCAAAAACAGCGGGTACCTAAACAGTTACACAAAAAGTAGCCATTTAGGCGTCCGCGGGTCCGGCCCGAGAAACGGCGCGCCTGAATAGTCACAACAAAAAACAAAATACTGGATTATGGCACATCATCAAGTAATCATTGTGGGTGGAGGTACTGCAGGCCTTGCTGTGGCCTCTTTATTGCGCAATCAAGAGAATCCGCCCGAAGTGGCTATCATAGAGCCAAGCGACAAACACTATTATCAACCGATCTGGACGTTGGTCGGTGGCGGCGTCTTTGACCGCAGCATTTCGGAACGCGACGAGGCGGATTATATCCCCGACGGTGCTGTTTGGATCAAAGACTATGTCGAGACTTTCGATCCGGACAACAACTCTCTGACAACTCGCGACGGTACCACGTACTCGTATGACTACCTCGTGGTTGCTGCCGGTATCCAAATCAATTGGGATGCCATTCCGGGTCTCAAGGAGAGTGTCATGAAGCCCGGTACCGGGGTATGCTCCAACTATTCCTACGATACCGTTCCTTACACCTGGGAAAATATCCAAAAGCTCAAGGCCGGTTCGAAGGCGATCTTTACCCAGCCCAACACACCTATCAAGTGCGGGGGCGCTCCGCAAAAGATCATGCACATCACCTGCGACTATCTCCGCAAGCACGGCTTGCTCAACAGCGTGCACGTGACATTTGCCACGGCCGGCGGGGCGATGTTTGCCGTGACCAAGTACCGCGTCGCACTGGAAAAGATCGTCAAACGCAACGGTGTGGATACCAAGTTTGGTCACAATCTCATCGCGCTCGATCCGGACAAGAAAATCGCCACTTTTGAAGTGTTGGCTACGGGTGACAAGGTGGATATGGAGTACGACATGATCCACGTGACACCTCCGATGGGCCCGCCCGACTTCATCAAAAACAGCCCGTTGGCCGCGGATACCGGCTGGGTGAGTGTGGACAAGTACACCACACAGCACACCAAGTATCCCAATGTGTTTGCTTTGGGAGATTGCTCCAACCTGCCGACATCCAAGACGGGCGCAGCTATCCGCAAGCAGGCTCCGACCCTGGTGGCCAATCTCACTGCCTTGATGCAAGGCAAGCCGATGACCGCCGCATACAATGGATACACATCTTGTCCGCTGGTCACCGGCTATGGCAAGCTGATTCTCGCCGAGTTTGACTATGACAAGCAGCCCATGGAGTCGTTCCCGTTTGATCAGGCCCAGGAGCGTTACAGCATGTATGCGCTCAAGGCTTATGCACTGCCGGAACTCTACTGGAACGGCATGCTGCGGGGACGTAAATTCTGATGCGCCCGGCGTCGCCTGTGTATCAAAGCAAAAAGCCGGATGGGGACATCCGGCTTTTTTGCTTTTGTGCTTCTTGGTGAAAACAGATGGTAACTGTTAGGTGCTCCTGTTTTTAGGGATAAAATAGGCATTTTTGTGTATGCCGAAGGTGTATGTACAGATCAAACCGGTTTACGAGTTTATTTGTGGCAAATTTGCCCAATCTCTTCGTCAAAATGCTCACCGTAGCGGTGCTACGGCTGCGCTTTTGACTTCGACCTTGAACAAATTTGCTCACAACTAATTCTCGCAACCGATTCGCTCTGTACATCAAATTTTCGATGCGTAGCAGCGCTACGTGAGAAAATTTTACCAAAGGCAGACGCAAAAAGGGCATTTTAGCACAAAAACAGCGGGTACCTAAACAGTTACAACAGATGGACTGTTGTGGCCGTTATTCTATCAAAGCGCCGTGGTGCTGTACTGCAAGCGCAATTTTGAAATCCAACAAAAGTCTGTGCCATGATCCGGAAGACGTTTTTTGTGGTTTCGTTCTTACTGCTTTCTGTTCAGGTCTGGTCCCAGCCGGACTCGCGAGGTGATGTGCTGCGCCTGATGGAGCGCTATATGCAGCAGATGGACAGTTTGATGCAGTCTGCATTTGCGGGGCCCGGGGCTTGGCCGGCGGATTCACTCGGGTGGCTGTCCCGCACATTCGATGCGTTTGGAGACTTGTGGCGAGATCGGGATGCGTGGACGCTGCCGGATACTTTGCCGTCATTTGGTCTGCCGCCGGAAGGCTTTGAGGAGATACAAAAACTATGGGACCATTGGCCCCAAATGATGCCGGACAGCACGTGGCATCAGTTCTTTTATTTTAGTACGCCGGATCGTACATTTTCCTTTCCGGATGGCGATTGGCTTCGGCAATTTCGCTTTGAGTGGCCGGATACCGGAGCCGTCAAGGGGAAAAAGCGCAAAACATATAGCCTATAATCGGCTTTTGTGCTATATTGCGCGCTTCAAATGACTGATATGAGTATTCGCGAGCGAGTTTTTTTGGTTATTTACAGGGTCAAGGAGAAGGGTTTGGAAATCCTGCTTGTTAAGGACGGCGATCGCTGGGCATTGCCCAAGGGCGATGAGCTGGACAAGTCAAAGGTGTCCCATGAAGTGATCCCTTTGCAAGCAGAGGATGAGCCCTATACCAAGGCCGTGGCCATTGAGGCGGATTGGCATGAGATACCGTCCTTGCGCAACTTGATCAAAGAGGATGTGAAAAATCTGAAAAACGCCTTCTGGGATGTCTTGCCGCGTATGGAAAAATCGGCCTATGTGGCGGTGCGCGAGGTGTTCAAAAAGGTGATGCCCAAGGCACAATACGAAATGATCAGGGAGCTGAAGGATATCATTACCGATCGCAACTCCACCAAATACCTTTGAACTGTCCTTTTATGGCCCGGTCTTGTCTTTTTCTATTGGTAATCAGCCTCTTTGGGGCATGTGGTGTGTCCAAACCGACCGCACAAAGCGTGCCGGCGGGGAAGCTAACGTATGAACTGGTCGCCAAACCCGTCTTCAAGAAGTTTCATGCCGTCTATCTGGACGCACGAAAGCAAGCCCATACCGTCAACGAGGCAAGTGAGAAGGCCGTGCAATATGACATCGGTGCGGTGCCGGACGGCTTTGTGGCCTCTATGTCTGCCACGGGTTATGAAGCCGCCGATTCCAGTGCTTATATCATCATCTCCATTCTGATGCACGGAATGAACGCCGATACCGGCATGACCTTGGTGGCGCGAGATACGGCCATCGGGCCCAACCCGTCGCTGACGGTGTCCTATGTCGTCAGCCGGGAGTCTCCAAAATAGTACCGATCGCATCGCCAGATGCGAAAACTCTCCGTAACTGTTTGGGTGCTCCTGTTTTTAGGGATA
>JALVEF010000251.1 GCA_027031185.1 Saprospiraceae bacterium | reverse complement strand
CCTCCAGCTCCACAACGTATTCAATTAAAAATTAAAAATTAAAAATATTTTAGGGCTTCCTTAAAAAGTCCCAAGGACTCAGGGCAAAGCGCCCTTTCGGGGCAAAAGCAAATCTTTGATTTGCATGCCCTTTCTCAACGCGTAGGAAAAATTCCCGTCTAGTTGTTTGGTACCCCCGACTTGCCAAACCTTCCTCATTTTTTGTTACCCAATACATCGTAAGCCCGACCTGTGCAGGTAAGAAAACCTGTAACTGTTTAGGTGCTCCTGTTTTTAGGGATAAAATAGGCATTTTCGTGGATGTCGAAGGTAATATTTTCGATGTGTAGCACCGCTACATGAGAAAATTTTACCAAAGACAGGCGCGAAAAGGCCATTTTAGCGCAAAAACAGCGGGTACCTAAACAGTTACGAAAACCAAATCGGGGCGCCAGCCCCGATAAACTTCTCATCTTACATCCGCAATTTTTGGGGCCTGCCAACAAATGACTACCTTTGCCGGTCCCTACAAAACCGTTTTTATGGCTTCAAGCGAGCAAGAACCCATGCAAATCAACTGGCAAGCGCTCACCATAGGCGTCCTATTGGCCCTGGGCGTGGCCGCCTACATGGGCTACGGCTATTTCCGAAAACTTGTCTTGCCCAATGTGCCTGACAAGCTGGCGGAGGAATTTCTCTACATCCCCACCGGTACCGATTACCAAGGGCTGGTGGATACACTGGTCAACCACCACTTTATCCTCAACCGTGAGGACTTTGAATGGGTCGCCCGAAAAATGTCGTTTGATAAGCGCCCGGTCCGAAGCGGCCGCTTTAAGATACAGCCCGGCTGGACCAACCGCCAACTCATCACCCATCTCCGCGCCGGCAAGCAAGCGCCCGTCAAGTTGATACTGACTGATGAGCGCTACATCAAAGACATCGCACGCAAGGCCGCGCGTTATATTGAACCGGACAAGCAATGGCTCCTGGACTTTCTCTCGTCTCCGGACTCGCTGCGTCCTTTTGGATTGACGCCGGAAAACGTGCTCACCATCTTTATCCCCAATACCTACGAGGTGTACTGGAACTACACGCCCGCCGACCTGGTGCGCCGCATGATTAAGGAAAAAAAGCGCTTCTGGAGCAAAAACCACCGCCTGGAAAAGGCCAAGGCGCTGGGGATGACACCCGACGAAGTCTATACGCTGGCCTCTATTGTCGAGCGCGAGACCAATTACAATCCGGAAAAGCCCACCATCGCCTCGGTCTATCTCAACCGCCTCCGCAAGGGCATCAAGTTACAGGCTGACCCGACCTGCGTCTTTGCCAGTGGTGACTACCATGCCACGCGAGTCACCAAGTATCATTTGTCCTTCAAGTCTCCGTACAACACCTACCTGCACGAAGGCTTGCCGCCCGGCCCTATCAGTATGGCATCTGCTGCCAGCATTGATGCCGTATTGAATCCCGACACCACCGATTATATCTTCTTCTGTGCCCGTCCCGACAATACCGGTCGCCATGCCTTTGCCAGGACCTTGCGCGGGCATAACGTAAATGTCAAGCGCTTCCGCCAATATATGGCCCAGCGCGAAATCGAAAGGGCTTTGGCGCAGGCAGCCAAGACCGATTCGATCCGACAAATGGCTAATTGATATGAAAGCACAAATCCTCGTCAATGCCTTGCTCAAATTATTCCCTGTGGTGCTGTTCTTTTCCTCGGGATTTTCACACGTAACAGGGGATCCGGTCAGCATTTCGATCTTCACCAAGATGCACTGGGAGCCGGTGGGCAGATATATCATCGGTGCACTGGAACTGGCCGTCGGATTTCTGATGATTCTGCCGGGGCGTAGTCTGGAGGCCGGAATAGTGGGTACACTGATGGGGCTTGGGATGGTCGGGGCACACGCCATGGTACTCGGCACAGACCTCGATGGTGACGGCGGCTGGCGTTTTTCGCTGGCGCTGGTACTTCTGGCCTCCTGCATGGGGTTGGTCATCGTCCACCGCAAAGAGATTCCCGACTTACCCAGACGCCTTGCCGCGCTGCGCAAGACCAAAATCAAAATGCCGTGAAAGAGGAAAAAAACTGCTTACGCCTAGACGGCAAAACCGCCGTCATTACCGGTGCTTCCAAGGGCATCGGGAAGGCCATCGCCTACGCCTTCGGGCTGGCGGGCGCCCGGGTCGTCATCTCTTCCCGCAAACAGGAGCGTCTGGACGTCGTGGCAGCCGAATTTGAAAAGGACGGTATTACGGCTCTCCCCTTTGCCGCCCATGTCGGCGATGCGGACCAGCGCCGACAACTCATCAGCCGCACGGTCGAAGCCTTCGGCAAGATTGACATCCTGGTCAACAATGCCGCCACCAATCCGGTCTTTGGGCCCTTGGAGACCATCTCCCTGGAAGCGGCAGATAAAACCTTGCAAATCAATCTTTTAGCGCCCTTCGCTTTGTCCAATGCCGTCCTGCCCCACATGCCGGAAGGTGGGAGTATCATCCACATATCCAGTGTCGAGGGCGAGCGCCCGGGCAAGTACATGGGCATGTACAGTGTCAGTAAGGCGGCCCTCTCCATGCTGACACGCATCCAGGCCGGCGAGTGGGCCGAACGCGGCATCCGCGTCAACGGCATCGCACCCGGCTTGATCCGCACCAAATTCAGTCAGGCGCTGTGGGACAATGAGAAAATCTATCAATATGCTCTCCGCCGCATCCCCTTGCGGCGGATGGGCCGCCCGGAGGAAATCGCCGCCCTGGCGCTTTTCCTCGCTTCTGATATGGCCTCGTACGTGACGGGCAGCATATATACCGCCGACGGCGGATACCTGGCTCAATGAAAAATTAAAAAGTAACTGTTTAGGTGCTCCTGTTTTTAGGGATAAAATAGGCATTTTAGCACAAAAACAGCGGGTACCTAAACAGTTACCAAAATAACTCCTGACAATCCCACTTCTGTCCGTTGGCGGAAGCCAAGGACAAGGCCGGGAAGAAGAAAGCCCCTTTTGCCGGCGCCCGCCGGCAAAAGGCCAATCGGTACTTCCAAATTTATTTTAGAAGCAAGTAAGTGCGGGACAAACTCAACACGCCCCGTCAGGGGCGTATTCAACGCGAAGCATT
>JALVEF010000250.1 GCA_027031185.1 Saprospiraceae bacterium | reverse complement strand
TGGGGACCAATGCAGGTACCGTCACGGATTTGGACGGCAAGTATATGCTGTCCGTGGATCCCGGTTCGTACACCATCGAGGTGTCTTATGTCGGCTACGGTACGGAGCGTAGTGAAGTCACACTGGCTCCCGGGGAGAAGAAAACGATGGACTTTAAACTATCAGAGGGCATCAATCTGCAAGATGTCGTAGTCGTCGGGTCACGCAACCCCAATCGTACCGTGACCGAGACGCCGGTGCCGGTGGATGTCATTGATGTCTCTAGCCTGACCAACATAGGCCCGCAGACCGATGTCAACCAATTGCTCAACGTGGTGGCACCGTCTTTTACCTCCAACCCGCAAACCGTGGCAGACGGTACAGACCACATTGACCCCGCTTCACTGCGCGGGCTGGGACCTGACCAGGTGTTGGTGCTCATCAACGGTAAGCGCCGTCACACCTCATCTCTGGTCAACGTAAACGGTACCTTTGGCGCCGGCAGCGTGGGCACCGACCTGAACGCCATCCCGGCTGCCGCCATTGAGCGCATCGAGGTATTGCGCGACGGTGCCGCCGCGCAATATGGCTCCGATGCCATCGCCGGTGTCATAAACATCGTCCTGAAAAAATCGGTCAACAAGCTGGATGCCGTCTTCACGACCGGGGGACAGATGAGCAAAAACAGCAACAACTTCGAAGGGGGCATTGACGGGGAGCGCGTGCAGCTGGACCTGAACTACGGCCTGCCCGTCGGTAAGAAAGGTACGTTTCACATGACCGGTTCGTTTGCCACACGCGGAGCAGCCACACGCAATATGCCGATGGGTAAGCCCATCTTTTTGGGTTACCATGCTGTGGAGCGCGTGGCCCGGGCCAACGGTTATGACGTCAGCAAGCTGCAATACGATGAGCCAGGCATCAAGTTTTTTGCGCAGCAGGTATCTTTCTTTGACCAGTCGCTCAAAGACGATATCACCAATGCGGCTGATATGGCCACTTTGATAGACTTGCTCAATGATGACATCACCGATCAAGAATTGGCCGCGCGTGGCCTGACCCGCAAGGATTTTCGCATGAAGGTCGGCCAGGCCGAGTTGCGTGAAGGCAAATTCTTTGGGAATTTCTCCATGCCGACCGGTGAGTCCGGCGAAGTATATGCCTTCGGCGGGATCAGCTATCGGCACGGTAAGGCGGCAGGATTCTATCGCCGCCCGGCTTATACGGACGGGCGCGGCAATACACCGGCCTTTCCCAACGGCTTTTTGCCGCACATTACCACCCACATACTGGACAAGTCGGCTGCCGTGGGTATCAAAGGGAAGATCGGCGAGTGGAATTCAGACCTGAGCAACACGTTCGGCCAAAACGGATTTGATTTTTATATCGTCAACACCAGCAACTCCACGCTCGGCACTTCTACCCCCCGGGAGTTTGACGCCGGCGGTTTTACTTTCGCTCAGAATACGGCCAACTGGGATCTGTCCCGCTACTTTGAGGGTATCGCCAACGGGCTGAACTTCGCGATGGGGGCGGAGTTCCGTCTGGAAAACTATCGCCTGCATGCCGGTGAAGAGGCCTCCTGGGCTTCTTATGACAAAAACGGCCAGGTGGTCACTTCCGTCACGCCCGATTCGTTGAAAGTGAAGTCCTTCTTTGGCAAAGTTATTCCGGGCGGTTCGCAGGTCTTCCCCGGTTTCCGCCCGTCCAATGAAGTGAACGCCTTCCGCAACAGCTATGCGACTTATTTGGACTTGGAACTGGATGTCTTGGAAAATTGGATGGTTGACGGGGCCGTTCGTTTTGAGAATTACAGCGACTTTGGGCCCACCTTCAACTACAAACTGGCCACCCGCTATGCCATTTCGGATGCCTTCGCATTGCGCGGCGCTTTCAGTACCGGTTTCCGGGCACCGTCGCTGCATCAGATTTACTTCAATGCCACAGGTACCCAGTTTGTCAACGGTATTCCGTTTGAAGTCGGTACTTTCTCCAACAATAGCCGGGCCGCCGAGCTGTTTGGGATACCGAAGCTGAAAGAGGAGACCTCGAAGAACTTTAGCGTCGGCTTTACGGCCAAGGCCAAGAGCGCCGGTCTGACAGTGACGGTAGATGCCTATCAAATTGCGGTGGACGACCGCATCGTCCTGACTGGCAACTTTAAGAAACCCAACCCGGCTGATAATCCGGAGCTTTGGCAGATTTTTGAAAACGCAGCCGCCAATCGCGCCAAGTTCTTTACCAATGCCGTCAATACCACATCCCGCGGGTTGGATATCGTGCTCGAGCACCGGACCAATCTCGGCGGCGGCCGTCTGAACTCCTCTCTGGCGATGACTTTGAGCAAGACCGAAGTCGCAAAAGATGCCAACGGCAATGTCATCATCAACCACGTATCTCGCCAACTGCGCGGGCTGGAAGATGTCTATTTCGGGGAGCGCAACTTGATCAATATGGAAAATGCCGTGCCCACTACCAAGGGTAATCTGACCTTTGACTACAAAAAGGGCAACTGGGGCGTCATGTTGCGCAATACCTATTTTGGTAAGGTTACTGATCCGGACTTCCACAAAGACGCGAATGGAGATGAGTACCACGCTGTCTATAGCGCGAAGGTCATTACCGACTTGTCCCTGTCTTACAAGCTTTCCAAAGCGCTTCGTTTGACCGTGGGCTCCAACAACCTGCTGGACGTCTATCCGGATCCCATCAAGGGCGACCACATGGACGGCAAGGTGTCCGGCTTTGACAACACGTATGGCGGGCAGTTTGTCTATTCTCGCCGCGTGTCTCAGTTTGGTTTTATGGGCCGTTATGTCTTTGCCCGCCTGGCACTGAAACTGTGAATGCAACCGCTCTTCTTATATGACGAATTGGGGCCGCTCTTTAGGGAGCGGCCTCTTTTTTTCATTCGGCAATCGCTCCCACGGCCCTTGGTTCTCGGTCACTCCCAATCGGTGATGCTTTTGCTCGGGACTTATGATATAAGTCATCAATATGGCAGTGGGAGATGTCGGTCTTTCGCCGATCTTTGTATGTGGTAAACCGATAGCTGTTTAGATGCTCCTGTTTTTTGCGCAAAAACAGCAGGTACCTAAACGGTGACGTAAACTAATTCCTGACCAAATCT
>JALVEF010000249.1 GCA_027031185.1 Saprospiraceae bacterium | reverse complement strand
TGACGAAGAGATTGGGCAAATTTGCCGCAAATAAACTCGTAAACCGGTTTGATCTGTACATACTGGCTTCAACAGGAACAAAAATGCCTATTTTATCCCTAAAAACAGGAGCACCTAAACAGTTACCATTTTTCAAGTACACGGGATATTTGGCTTTTTTCGCTAATAAGATACCAAAAAGGGCCTAACTTTGGGCCACTAAGTTTTTGGCCCCGGCGGCCGTTTTTTTGTGGACCAAATAAGCTGATTACATGAGATCCGTTTTGATGACTTGCCTGCTGGCTATTTGCGCCTTTTTGCCCGCCTTCGGGCAATCTTCCCGCTATGTCCCCCATGAAGTCCTGGTGCGATTCGATAAAGACGTTCATGTCTCCGAATTTCTGGACCACTTTGCCCGGAAAGTGGATGGTTTGGCCATTGAGCGCCAAAAGCTCATCGCGCCTTATATGAACATCTGGCAGATCAGCTACCAAGGGCCTTACCAACCGCCCCGCGTGGCAGCACTGTTGCAAAACTACCCCGAAGTCCTGGCCGCCCAGGTCAATCACCGGCTCCAAAAGCGCACCACGCCCAATGATCCCTATTTCAGCCAGCAATGGCAGTGGCAGAATGTGGCCGCCGAAGCCGCCTGGGATGTGACCACCGGTGGCGTGACAGCCGCCGGAGATACCATCGTGGTAGCCATCATTGATGACGGCACCACGCTCAATCACCCCGATTTGGCCCCCAACATCTGGCACAACTATGCCGAAATCCCCGACAACGGTATAGACGATGACAACAACGGCTACGTGGACGATTTCAACGGATGGAATATCATCAACAACAATAACAACGTAAACTCCGGCAGCCACGGTGTGGAAGTGGCCGGTATGGTCGGCGCCGCAGGCAACAACAACAGTCAAGGCACCGGCATGAACTGGAACGTCAAGCTGATGACCATCGTGGGTGGTACGGCCCAGGAAGCTGAGGTCATCCAGTCCTATTCTTACGCCCTGGCTTTCCGCCGCAAATACAACCAAACCAACGGTGCCGAAGGCGCCTTCGTGGTGGCCACCAATTCTTCCTGGGGCCAGGATTTCGGCAACCCCAATAGTGCACCGCTGTGGTGCCAGTTTTACGACACACTCGGCGTCAACGGCATTTTGAGCTGCGCCGCCACATCCAATCAAGCGTATGATGTGGACCAGCAAGGAGACTTGCCCACCGGCTGTACCAGTGAATACTTAATCACCGTCACGGCCACCGACATCAATGATGCGCGGACTTTTTCCGCCTGGGGTATCAACTCCATTGACTTGGGCGCCCCCGGCGACAACATTTACACCACCGCATCGGGCGGCGATTATACGACAACTTCCGGCACGTCTTTCTCCTCCCCGCTGACGGCGGGCGTGGTCGCCCTACTCTACTCCGCGCCCTGTCCCACATTGGCCGCACTGGCCAAATCGAATCCTGCGGCTGCCGCCATCCTGGTGCGTGACTACATTTTCAATGGAGTGGATACCACCAGCCAGCTGATGAGCGAAACCAAAACCGGTGGCCGTATCAACGCGGCCAAGGCCCTGGACAACTTGATGGCCCAGTGCGGCGACTGTGTGCCGCCCTTCTCCATCAACGCCCAAAACATCACGGATACCGGCGCCGAAATACACTACGTGGCATCAACCGACAGTGTCCTGTTGTATTATCACCAGGTGGGGGCCAACACCTGGGACACCATCTCTTTTGCCGCCAACCCGCAGATGCTGACCGGCTTGCAGACCTGCACGGATTACGAAGTCATTATGCAAACCATGTGTGGTGACTCGCTCAGTGAGATGAGTGCTGCCTACACTTTCAAGACGGACGGATGCTGTGAAAATCCGGCATCAGTCTCCGTTTCTAATATCACGCCCACATCCGCCATGGTACAGTGGGATGCCGTGCTGGCCGCCACGGCGTATAAGCTCATCTATGCCGTCACGCCATTCACCACCTGGGACACTTTGACGGTACAAAACAACTCTGTACAGCTTTCATTGGACAGTTGCTCCGTCTATCAGGTGGCCGTCCAAACGATCTGCGACATGAACCTGCCCTTTACCAATCCCGTCCAGTTTGCGACTACCGGCTGCGGTTCCTGTGAAGACTTGGATTATTGTCAGGCGGCATCGGATGACAACACGGATGAATGGCTGGACACGGTAGCCGTTTCCGGTGTCTTCTCCAACGGCACCGGAGCCAGTGCAGACGGGTATGCGTTCTATCCCAACGAAAACATCACTCTGCTTAAAGGCATTGCCTACACCATGCACATCGTCCCCGGATATGATGGTTTTGACTTTGGAGAGGCCGTCCGTGTCTGGATAGACCTGAATCAAAACGGGAGCTTCGATGCAGACGAATTGCTTATAGATCCGGACTTCACAATCAATGAAGCCACGGACTTCCCCTTCACGATACCGGCGTCTGCGCTCACCGGCAATACACGCATGCGCGTGATGATGAAATACGGCTCGCCGGGCGAAGCCTGCGACACCATCTCGTTTGGAGAAATCGAAGACTACTGTGTCTTCATTGACAATCCAAACGGCTGTCTGGTCCCGCTCAATGTCACGACGTCCAACTTCGCGCCCAACAGTGTCCAGATCAGTTTTGATCAGTATAATGACGGAGCCGTCATCTACTATCGCCCCCAAGGCAGCAACCAATGGCAGTCCGTCGAAAATGTCACGTCACCCTACACGCTGACCGGGTTGGATGAATGCACGGATTACGAAGTAGCCGTGCGCGCCATCTGTGGGGATTCTTTGAGTGACTGGAGTACCATCGTGCCGTTTAAGACTTACGGCTGCGGGGCTTGCTACGACTACTCGTATTGCGCATCAAAAGGCAATCCGGCGGACGAGTGGTTGGAAGAACTGGATGTGACCGGCGTATTTACCAACTCATCCGGCCCATCCACAGATGGCTATGCGGAATTTACGGACATGGATATCACCTTTACACAAGGGGAGACCTATACCATGACCGCCACACCGGGATATAGCGGTACGGATTATCAAGAGCATTTGTACGGTTGGATTGACTACAACCAGGACGGCAGTTTTGACTCGACAGAGATGATCGTGCCGTTTGACAC
>JALVEF010000248.1 GCA_027031185.1 Saprospiraceae bacterium | reverse complement strand
AGCGGTATCGCGACGGGCGCTATGCCGGCTATTATACGGTCTTGCAAAATATAGTCTTCGCGGCGTTGGTGGCGTGGCTGCTGGCGCGCACGTGGATGCCTTTGGGCGTAGCGCACAGCGAGGGGGCCAACTTTCTGTTTGTGGCGCTGGTGGCGGGCGGCCTGATCGGATTTTTTCACCTGATCATCCGTTTTTATGAGCCGATACTGCGGTTTTTGTTGGAGGTCAAGTGGCTGTTCTTGCTGTTTGTGGGCGGCCTGGTGGTTTGGGGTGTGCAGATTGCGCGCCACACGGGGCGAGAATTTATGCCGGCCCTGGATGAGGGCGCCTTCTTGCTGATGCCGACGGCGATGCCGCACGCGGGGATGGACGCCAATGTGCAGTATTTGAAGATGCTGGATATGGCGGTGACGGCCATTCCGGAGGTAGAGGAAGTTGTGGGCAAGGCCGGGCGTGTGGAGAGTGCACTGGATCCGGCGCCAGCATCTATGTTTGAAAATATCATCACATACAAGTCGGAGTATATGACGGATGCAGCCGGGCACCGGCTGCGGTTTAAGACGGATGCGGAGGGCCATTTTCTGTTGGCGGGCGGAGGTAGCCTGCCGGCGGAGGTGCTCCGGCAGAGGTTGCTCAAGCCCGATGATCTGGTGCCTGATCCGGAAGGGTCTTATTTCCGCCAGTGGCGGGATCACATCCGGTCGCCGGATGATATCTGGAAAGAGATTGTGCGGGTGACCAAAATTCCGGGGCTGACGTCGGCGCCTAAGTTGCAGCCGATCGAGACACGGTTGGTCATGTTGCAGACGGGGATGCGGGCGCCGATGGGTATCAAGGTGCGGGGGCCGGATTTGAAGACGATTGAGGCGACCGGTATCCGGCTGGAGAAACTACTCAAACAGGTGGAGGGCGTCAAGGCGGAGGCGGTGTTTGCTGACCGCATCGTGGGCAAGCCGTATTTGCTCTTTGAGCCGGACCGGGTGGCGATTGCGCGATACGGGCTTCGTGTGCAGGACGTGTTGGAGCAAATCCGCGCCGCAGTGGGCGGGGTGGATGTGACGACGACAGTTGAGGGGCGGGAACGCTATGCGGTGCAGGTGCGCTATCCGCGCGAGTTGCGCGACAGCCCGGCAAAGCTAAAACAAATCCTGGTGGCTACGCCGGACGGTATTCAAATACCGCTGGGCGAGGTGGCGCATATCCGGTATGCGCAGGGGCCGCAGTCCATCAAGAGTGAGGACAACTTCCTGGTCGGTTATGTGCTGTTTGATAAGCAGGCGGGTTACTCGGAAGTGGAGGTGGTGGAGAAGGTCAAGGCATTTTTGGATGAGAAAATCAAAAGCGGTGAATGGAGCTTGCCGGCCGGCGTGAGCTATGCGTTTGCGGGCAACTACCAGCAACAGGTGCGGGCATCCAAGCGACTGGCTATCGTGATACCGATAGCCTTGCTGCTGATCTTTTTGATTCTCTACTTTCAGTTCAATTCGGTACCGGTGTCGCTGATGGTGTTCTCGGGCGTTTTCGTGGCTTTTTCGGGCGGCTTCCTGATGATCTGGTTATATGGCCAGCCGTGGTTTATGGACTTTACGCTGTTTGGGGTGAATATGCGGGATTTGTTTCAGATCCATCCCATTAACCTGAGCGTAGCTGTGTGGGTGGGCTTTTTGGCGCTGTTTGGCATCGCGACGGACGACGGCGTGCTGGTTGCGACGTTTTTGCAGAGCAGTTTTGCGAAGCACAAGCCGCGCACGCGTGAGGCGATCCGGGATGCTGTTGTGACGGGGGGTAAGCGGCGCGTGAAGCCGGCGATGATGACGACGGCCACAACGGTGCTGGCGCTGTTGCCGGTGCTGACATCCACGGGCCGCGGGGCGGATATTATGCTGCCAATGGCGATCCCGTCTTTCGGGGGGATGTTGCTCCAACTGATCACGATGTTTACGGTGCCGGTGATGTATGCGGCATGGGAAGAACTTGTTCAATTAAAAATGAAAAATGAAAAATGAAAAATAGTTGGGGGTGGTTTGTTTGGCTGGATGCTCAATGTTTTGCTGATGAGAAAAGAGATTGTGATGAAAAAGATGTTTTTAGCCTGGCTTCTGGTGGCGGCCTTCCAGCGGGTGTGGGCACAGCCGCTGGATAGTCTTCGTCGGATGGCCTTTGATGCGAATCCGACGCTCAAAGCACTGGAACTGGAGTATGAGGCGGCGCTCCGGAAAGGGGATCAGGTGAAGTATTGGCCGGATACCAAATTGGGTGTGGGCGTGCCGATGTCGCGCCCGGAGACGCGACTCGGCGGTCAGGTGGTCCTTGTGTCGGGGTCGCAGTTCTTCCCTTGGAAGGGGACGCTGCGCGCGCGGGAAGACGTCGTATTGACGTTGGCGCGTGCGCGCTACGAACAGGTTCTTGCGGAGAAATTGGAAGTGGACTACCGGGTCCGGACAGCGTATTACAATCTCTACCTGGTGGAGGCCAAGCAGCGTGTGTTGCGACGGCATCTCCGGCTATACCGCGCCATTGAATCGGTCTCGCGTGCGAAGGTGGAGAGCGGGACGGCCATCGCTTCGGATGTTTTGCTGGTGGGGGCCAAAATAGAGGAACTGTCGTACCGGCTCAAAATCCTGGAAACAGACAAGGTGCGCTACCAGGCCCGTATCAACGAGATGCTCCATCGCGAACCCCATACACCGGTCACGGTGTATCCCGACTCCCTTTCTCTCGCTTCCCTTGATTGGGATATGGCTGCATTTGAGGATAAGATCCGGCGGAATCATCCGCTCGTCCGCGCCCTGGAAGCGAAGCGGCAGGCAGCAGATAAGGCGTTGGCACTCAATGATTTAGAACAAAAGCCGAAGTTCGGCGTGGGGGTAGATTACAGTATCGTCACGGCCCGTCGGGATGCTTTTCCGGTACACAATGGGCGTGACATCCTGATCCCGAAAGTGATGGCTTCGGTGCCGCTGTCGCATAAGCGATTTCGTGCCCGGGCGGAGGAAGAGCAGCTGCTGGCCGATGCCTATGCTGCCCGGCAGGAGGCGCTGGTGGACCGGATGATGCGTGAGCTGGAGACGTACCGGGCAGAATATGAGCGCGCCCGCCTGGAATATGAGTTGGCGCAGCGACAACT
>JALVEF010000247.1 GCA_027031185.1 Saprospiraceae bacterium | reverse complement strand
GCACCGGCCGCGGAAGCACCCGCCGCGGAAGCACCCGCCGAAGAAGCATCCGCCGAAGAAACACCCGCCGAAGAAACACCCGCCGCGGAAGCACCAAAGACAACGGCCAAGGCCCCCAAACAAGACGACTTGAAAGTCATTGAGGGTATCGGGCCTAAGATTTCCGAGTTGCTCATTGCAGCCGGTATTGACACCTGGGAAAAACTGGCCAACGCCGAAGTGGACCAGCTCAAGTCCATATTGGCGGAAGCCGGATCCCGCTATGCTATGCATAATCCAACGACCTGGCCTCAACAAGCCCAATTGTGCGTGGAAGGCAAGTGGGATGAATTGAAAGAGCTGCAAGATCGCCTGGACGGCGGCGTGGAAAAGTCCTGACGCTGCCAAATCAGACAACAAAACACCTGAACAATTCGTTTTCCCTGCAGGTGTTTGTCACTAAGTCCGTAAGAAGTAAAACCTGGGATAGGCCTAAAAATCTATCCCGGGTTTCTTGTATCCACCCAAAGCGTAACTGTTTAGGTACCCCAAAGCCAACACCGGAAACCACCACCTATCCATACTAACCGAAATGTAACTGTTTAGGTACCCGCTGTTTTTGCGCTACAAACAGGAGCACCTAAATAGTTACACCGAAATAACCACTCAAAAATGGAAAAACTAGACACCAAATATCTGGAACAACTGGAGCAGATAAAGCAAGAGCTAAATAATTCGGAGACCTATCAGCGTTTTTTGGAAAACGAAGAGGAAGAAGATTATAACGAGCTCCAGGACACATTCAATCCCAAGCTTTCTGCGCTATACCACCAGGTTGCCAACGAAAAGCCCCTCCAACTGATTGAATTTGAACGGGCACTTTTGGATGATGGGCTCGAAGGGTTGTTTTTGTCGCGCGTGCTGGGATATACTGTGATGCGCGGCGTCATCAACGAGGAAACCTATAAATATATCCTGTCCCAGGAGCATTTCAAGGAAGTACTCAACTTCATCTGCCACTCCCCTAACTTTGACTTTTTGCGCAAGCGGATCGGGCAAACCATACAGCTGGGATTTGGGTTGAGCAGTGATATCTGGGTCACCAACTTCATCAACGGCATCGCCAACCGGAAGGTAAAGAACTATCTGCTGGCCCAGCGCGACTCCAAATATCGGTTTAAGGAATACAGAAGCGCGCTTTACCGGAGATATCAAAAGCAATTTGCTGGTGACAATTACTTTACCGCCGTATTTCCGGAATCCATGCCTCAGCTAAGCGTGTATTTCCCCGAGTTGCGCAACTTTCTCATTCAGCGGGCACGCCTGAATTTACGGGACCAAAGTCTCAGTGATAAGCTGGTCAACTTTGTACTGGACCGCCAATATTTTGGTTCCCGCGAGCAGTTTGAATTGCTGGTGCTGACAGCCAACTTCGTGGATCTAAATGAGGAGCAAAAGGAAAAGATCGGCGCGCTCTTCAATGAGTTGAGAACAGAGATGGACGATTTTGATGAGAAGTATCTCAAATTGCTCATCAGCTATCACAATCTAAAACTTCCACTCGATGAAAAAGCCGACCGGCAGGTACTGTCACTCATCAAGCCTACCGGCGAGGATGACTCGCTCTATGCCTTCTATAAACTGTCAGCCGAGATTCACGACAAAGGCTTTACCCATCCGGATGTAGTCGAGGCCATCAAAAAGTTTTATGATACGCACGACGGCACTTCCCTCGAAAACCAGGCCGTGCGCAATATCCTGCTCCGGTATGCCGGACGCGTCCTGACCCATCTCACACCGGAGGAATATCCCGAATTTTTTACGCTGATGGATGAGCTGACCCAATACATTATGATTTTTGACAATCAGAAGTTCAATCAGCAAATCAAGGACTATGCCTTGCCCTATGTCAAGAAGTTGATCAAACACTTCACAGACAAGCGTGGTAAGGACTACCAGGCCATCAAGCGCTATGTGCAAGATAAATTCCAGGAATTGGGCTTTATGAAGCCCAAAGAGCTGGTGGACTTATTCAAAACCCGGCGCATTCGGCGGAAAACCGCCCAAAAAGGGTAAAGTAACTGTTTAGGGCCCCCTTGTTTTTGGGCTAAAATGCCTATTTGTCCCTAAAAACAGGAGCACCCGAACAGTTACAGGGTAAAAAATCCTGCAACTAATAAATATATCCCCGAACTTTGGGGCATAATATTTGGCGCAATATTCAAAAGCAGGACACTGCGGTGTTCTGCTTTTTTTATGTGGCCGTTATCTTCCCCGACCTGCTCCACCACCCTTTTGGCTGCCACCATACTCGAAAAAGCTCGATGCTTGGTCGAATTTCTTTTGTGTACAGGCGGTTCCTGCCGTATATTAGCCGGGCAAAAATACCGTGAGATGCTACACGATTTTTTCAAAGCCATCGGGAGTTACGGTACCGCGCTGACGTACATGACCCGGCGCAGGCTCTGGCATTGGCAAATCGTCCCCGGCTTGTTGTCCCTGCTCATCGGGGCCGTGGTCTTCGGTCTGGCCTACCGCTTTGGCGACAACCTGGGGAGTTGGATGGTCAGCTGGTATCCGTGGGACTGGGGACGTTCCGTTGTAGAGAAGGTCTTTCATTGGATCGGGGCCATCCTGATCGTCATCACAGGGCTGTTTGCGTATCGGTATATTTTGCTGATGACGCTCAGTCCGGTGCTGAGCCTGCTGTCGGAGCAAACGGAAAAAATCCACTTGGGCGCACCGATGCAGCAGGGCGGTTTCAGTGTGCGGCGTATGGTGCGGGATGTACGCCGCGGGCTGTATCTCACTATACGCAATCTGATTCGCGAATTGCTGTGGACGGCCTTGCTGTCTCTGTTGAGTGTCATTCCTGGCATTAATTCATTTACCACGCCGGCCATCTTTGCCGTCCAGTCTTTCTATGCCGGTTTTGGCAACATGGACTTCACCATGGAGCGCTATATGGCGCCGCGCGAGCGCATCGCATTTGTGCGCCGCTACAAGGGCCTGGCCATCGGCAATGGGCTCATCTTTCTGGCCATTCTGTTTATTCCGCTTATCGGCCTGTTTTTGGCGCCTACACTCGGCGTGATCGCTTCCACCATTGACGTGCTGGACCGACTGGAAAGGGAGTGATGTTTTTTTTGGGTTGAATGTA
>JALVEF010000246.1 GCA_027031185.1 Saprospiraceae bacterium | reverse complement strand
CCTACTTCATCTTACCCTTGTTTGCCCTGGCCAACGCGGGCGTGGACTTGAAATTTTCGGGGCCGGTGGATTCGGGTTTTGTGATGCAAGTAGCCGTCAGCCTGGTGGTAGGTAAGTTTGTGGGGATTGTGTTGTTTTCGTATGCCGGCCTGAAGAGTGGTTGGGTACAATTGCCGGGCGATTTGACTTTTCGCCATATTACCGGCGTGTCGGCATTGGCCGGGGTGGGATTCACCATGTCCATTTTTATTGCCAATCTGGCTTTCGGGGAAGATCCGGCCAACCTCATGGCCGCGAAAGCGGGCATACTCTTCGGCTCTTTCCTTGCCGGGCTGGCGGGCCTTCTGCTGCTCCGGTTTTATGCCCCGGAAAGAAAACGGTAGCTGCCCGGTATTGCCGGATGACAAAAGTATTTACTTTGCACAAAATGTAGCTATGCGCCTACACCGGACCAAAAGCCTGGGGCTGATTGAGTTGATTGCCATTGCACTGGGGGGCATGGTGGGCGGCGGTATTTTCACGATTCTGGGAATCTCTGCCTCCATTGTAGGCTTTCTGACACCGGTGGCCATCATCGTAGGAGGAATCCTGGCGGCCATGGCGGCCTATTCGTATGTGAAGCTGGGGCTGTATTATAAGGACGAGGGCGCGACCTACTCTTTTTTCAAAAAGACCTATCCCCGGTCGCACTTCGCCGCATCGGCCATCGGTTGGTATATCGTGTTCGGCTATATCAGCACGCTGGCCCTGTACGCTTTCACCTTTGCGTCCTACGCCATCAGCGATACGGTGTATGCGGAGGCGGCCTGGTTTCGCAAACTCATCGCGACGGGGATTATCACCGTCTTTGCGCTGATCAATGTCTGGAGCGTCAAAGGCATGGGGCGGATAGAAGACTTGATGGTATATACCAAGCTCGCGGTGCTGGCGGTGATTTCATTTATGCTGATGCGACATGGACAGACGGATTTCGACAGCTTTGTCCGCCGGCTGGCCGAGGATGCAGCGCACACGCAGATCCTGTCCATACTCATCGTGGCCTCGCTGACCTTTGTGGCGTATGAGGGCTTTCAGTTGGTCATCCATGCCTTCAATGAAATGCGGGATCCCGAACACAACATCCCGCGGGCCATTTATGCAGCGATCGCCGCGGCCATTCTCATCTATGTCATTATTGCGCTGGGGGCACTCTTTGCCATACCTATTGATGACCTGGTGCGCAACAAGGAATTTGCACTGGCGGCCGGGGCGCAGGACGTGATGGGGGCACCGGGCAAGAATCTGGTCATCGGCGGGGCTTTGCTGGCGACGAGCAGCGCGATCAGCGGCACCGTCTTCGGGGCCTCCCGGCTGATGGCAGTAATCGCCGAGGACCGCTATCTGCCGCCATTTCTGGCGCAGCGGGTGCGCCAAATTCCGCGTGCTGCCATCCTGGCGATGGCACTGTCTTCGATCCTACTGATTTGGATTGGCGGTTTGCGGATGATATTGGAGTTTGGGAGTATCACTTTCATCCTGGTATCACTGCTGATGGCAGTGGCCAATCACAAGATACATGACAAGACCGGCTCATCGGTCGCGATGACGTGGCTGACCGTGGCGGGACTCGGGGTGGCGGGCATTCTGATTTTGTACTATGAGTTTAGTCACAATCCCCGGCAGATGGCTTTTATTTGCACGCTCTACGTCCTGCTGACCATCGGCGCGAGACGCTACGCCGCCATCCGCACAAGACGTCATAATTGACAAAGTACAAAGCCTATGCACCTATTCCTGTTTACGCTGAAACCCGAATACGTCATCATGATCGGCGCATCGGCCGTGATCATCCTGAGTTTTGTATTCAACTACATCTCACAAAAGACCAACATACCGAGTGTACTGCTGCTCATGGCATTGGGGATCGGCCTCCAATACGCTTTCCCGGCATTGAAGACCAATGAGTTGCTCTCCAAATCACTCGTGGTCATCGGCAAGGTAGGACTGTTGCTGATCGTGCTGGAAGCAGCACTGGACTTGAAACTGAAGCGGGACAAGCTGGTGCTGATCGGCAAGGCGTTCCTGATGGCCCTGGCCGGCTTGCTGGGCAGCGCCTTTGCTACCGCTTATTTATTGCAATACTTCTTTGAGACGGACTTTTACCGGGCCTTTGTGTATGCGGTGCCGCTGTCTATCCTGAGTAGCGCGATTATCATTCCGAGCGTGGCACGGCTGCAGGCGGAGAAGAAGGAATTTATGATTTATGAGAGCACGTTCTCCGATATACTCGGTATCATCCTTTTTCAGTTCTTGGTCAGTCCCAATAGCTATGGGTCTGCCGGCCATGTGTTTTTGAGTGTGACCACCAACATACTGACGACGGCCGCCGTGGCGATCGTCTTCGGCTATGTGGCGATCTGGGGCATCCAGCGACTCACCAGCCACGTGCGGCTATTTTTGATTATTGCGGTGTTGATGCTGGTCTATGCCGTCGGTTCGATCTTTCACTTGTCGGCACTGATCATTGTGTTGTTTTTCGGTTTGATTCTCAACAATGCGGCCCTCTTCTTCCGGGGACCGCTGCGTCGCCTCTACCGGCCGGCGCGCATCAAGGAGATGTTCGATGAGTTTTACATCATCACGCTGGAGTCGGCGTTTGTGCTGCGGACCTTTTTCTTTGTGATTTTCGGGCTGTCCATTTCACTGGTATCACTGGCGGACTATCATCTGGCGCTGCGAAGTCTGGCGATAATCGCCGTGCTGTATGCGGTGCGCTTCCTCTTTTTGAAAGCGCTCTTTTTACGTCAAAGTATTCTACCGGAGCTGTTTATCGCGCCGCGCGGCCTGATTACGATCCTGCTCTTTTTCACCATCCCGGACGAGTTCCGGCTGGCTCATTTCGATGACGGCATCCTGCTCTACACCATTCTGCTGAGCAGCCTGATAATGACACTCGCACTGGTCACCGGTAAAGGTAAAGCCATCGCTGATATCATCCATGAATACGACGACCTGAACAAACATATCGAGCGCAGCCTGGAAGACGGACACCTGGACGTGATAAACAATGAAGAATGAAAAAATTTTACGGTGAGCATGTCTAAGTGAGTTGAATGGCTTGCGCGTTGAAATTGTTGGCACGTTGAAATTGTTGGCACGTT
>JALVEF010000245.1 GCA_027031185.1 Saprospiraceae bacterium | reverse complement strand
ATTCGGATGATGCCTCGGTACAAGTCTTCCAGGCGCACGCCCTACCCGGGTATTTTAGATGGTTGCCGCCCGATGGGCGGCGTGGTAAGAAGTCTGCGGTCACCCGAGGTGTCGAAGCAGCGCGCTATCCGTATGTGCTGACCACCGATGTGGACTGTGTCCCGGTATCCTCGTGGGTCTGCACGTTTGCGCGCATGGTCGCGGCCACGCATCCCGTCTTTGTGGCAGGACCGGTCTGTTTTCACGAGACACACAGCAGATTTGAAAAAGTGCAGGCGCTGGACTTCTGCGGCATGATGGCCGTCACCGGTGGAGGCATCACCTCGGGGCATCTGTATCTCGCCAATGGTGCCAATATGTGTTTTGAGCGGCAGGCCTTTTGGGACGTCGGCGGCTACGAAGACAATCTGCACATTGCCTCCGGGGACGACATGTTCTTAATAGAGAAATTGGCGCAACGCCATCCACCCGGAGCGATCCGCTTTCTCAAGAGCCGCCGGGCCGTTGTCTATACACGCGCCAGGGCCGGCGTCAGGGCCTTTTTCCGCCAGCGGCTGCGGTGGGGGGGCAAAAACAGGATGTTGCGCCGCCCCCAAATCAAAGCCTTGGCGGCTTTGATTTGGGGGCTTTCCTGGTGGATTCTCCTATCATTGGGGACGCCCTGGGGCTGGGCCGTGTGGGCTGTCAAGGCTCTCGCCGACTACCGGCTGCTGCGGTCGGCCACCCGCTTCTTCGACCGGACCGGACTGATGAAACTGTTTGTCCCGGGGGCCGTCTTTCATATCCTATACATTGCCATCGTCGGCTTGTTCAGTCTCGTGACTCCGGTAAAATCCTGGAAGACAGATTGAGAGCGATTCAATCTTGAGTCTATTCTAAAAAATGCAGTGCGGGATAGTTGGCGGAGGAATCGAAGAGTCGAGGAATGGAAGAACCGAAGAATCGACAAGCCGGAATTTTTGGCATAAGCCCATCAATCCTTACCTTTGTCGGCTGACCAAAACATGCAGCCATGCCGGGATTTGAATTATTTGGAGACGAGGAACGCCGCGAGGTGAACGAGGTGCTGGAGACCGGTATCCTGATGCGCTACGGTTTTGACGGGTTGCGCAAAGGACGCTGGAAGGCGCGCGAATTGGAACAAGCCCTACAAGACAAATTGCAAGTCAAACACGCGCAGCTGACGACGAGCGGCACAGCCGCATTGAGCGTGGCCCTGGCCATCCTGGGTGTCGGTGCCGGCGATGAGGTCATTATGCCCACCTTCACCTTTGTAGCCAGCTTCGAAGCCATTCTGATGGCAGGGGCGACGCCTGTCCTAGTGGACATTGACGACAGCCTGACCCTGGACCCGGCAGCGGTCGAGACCGCCATCACGCCGCGCACCAAAGTCGTGATGCCCGTCCACATGTGCGGAGCAATGGCCGACCTGGATCCGCTGCGCACCATCTGTGAACGACACAATCTGTACCTGCTCGAAGATGCGTGCCAGGCCTTCGCCGGCACCTACCACGGCCAATACCTCGGCACAATCGGCCACGCCGGTTGTTTCTCCTTTGACTTCGTCAAGACAATCACCTGTGGCGAGGGCGGCGCCGTCGTCACCAATGACGATGACCTGGCCCGCAAAGCCGACTACTTCGCCGACCACGGGCACACGCACGAGGGGACGGACCGTGGCGCCGAAGATCATCCCTTTATGGGGTACAACTTTCGCATCTCCGAATTGAACGCCGCGGTAGGCCTGGCCCAAATCCGCCGTATTGACGAGTTTTTGCAAATCCAGCGCCGCCACAAAAGCATCTTGAAGAAAGCACTCGCCGAGATTCCCGAAATCACTTTCCGCCGCCTGCCCGACGAAGCCGGTGACAGTGCGACGTTTCTGTCCTTCTTCCTGCCCTCCGCCGAGGCTGCCAACCGCACCGTCGAGGCCTTCCGCGAAGCCGGCATTGACGCCTTTTGGAATTATTACGAAAACAACTGGCACTACGTGCGCAAATGGGAGCATCTCAAGGACGCCAAAACCCTCTATCCCCTCGCGCCCGATGTCCTCACCGGCCTGCGCACACTCAAAGAAAAGCGCTTTGACCAATCCGACCACTACATCAGCCGCAACATATCCTGCCTGATCAAATTGTCCTGGACAGAGGACGAAGTCCGCGCGCGCGCCCACAAGATGGTCGAAGCCGTGCGCAAAGCCCTGGCAAAAACAAACACCTGATGTCCCTGAAATATATCGCCTTGATACCGGCCCGGTACGGGGCCACCCGCTTCCCCGGCAAACTCATGGGCGACCTGGCAGGCAAGCCCGTTATTGTGCGCACGTATGAGGCGACCGTGGCCACCGGTCTGTTTGATGACGTCATCGTTGTCACCGACAGCAAAGTCATCAAAAAGGCAGTAGAAGCGCACGGCGGAAAAGTGGTCATGAGCCGGCGCAAGCACGAGTGTGGGACGGACCGCATCGCCGAAGCCGCCGAAAATCTGGATGCCGACATCATCGTCAATGTACAGGGCGATGAACCATTTGTCCGGCGGGAACCACTGGAAAAGCTCATCCGCGTATTCAAGGAAGATCCGGAAGGCCGCATTGACCTGGCGACCCTGATGCAGGCTCTGACCGATCCGCAGGCCATCGCCGATCCCAATTACGTCAAAGTAGTCACCGACCGGGCCGGTTTTGCCTTGTACTTTTCCAGATCGCCCATCCCCTACCCGCGCGCTGTGGAGTACGCAGCGTATTACGAACACATCGGCGTATATGCCTTTCGCAAGAAGACGCTCCTGGACTTCTACCGGCTGCCGGCCCGGCCGTTGGAACGAACTGAAAAGGTGGAATGCATCCGCTTTCTCGAGTACGGCAAGCGCATCAAGATGGTGGAGACAGACTATATGGGCATCGAAATTGACACACCGGAAGACCTGGACAGGGCCCGGCAGTTTTTTGACAAAGACAATTAGCGATGAAATACAAAAACTTCCCTATGGTGTCGCGCGTCGTTTTCGGACGGGGCAGCTTTGACCAGTTGGGCGAGATACTGGCACTCAGGCGGCCACATCCCGATGCGCCGTTTATCTTCCTGGTGGACGACGTCTTCCGCAACCGTGAGGATATTGTGGGAAGATTGCCGGCCCAAGGGCCGGACAAGGTTTTGTTTGTCAGTGCGGCGGAAGAACCCAAGACATCCCGGGTGGATGCATACCGCGACCAAATCATGAGCGAATATGACGTGCTGCCGGCAGGCATCATCGGCATTGGCGGCGGCACCGTCATGGACTATGCCAAGGCCGTAGCCCTGATGCTGACCAATCCGGGCTCCGCCGCCGATTATCAGGGGTGGGATTTGATCAAGCATCCTGCCGTCTATCACGTCGGCATCCCCACCTTGTCGGGCACGGGGGCAGAAGTATCACGCACCACCGTGCTGACGGGACCGGTCAAAAAGCTCGGCATCAACTCGGACTACACGCCTTTTGACCAGGTTGTACTCGACCCCGAACTGACCCGTGGCGTCCCCAAAGATCAGTGGTTTTATACCGGTATGGACTGCTACATTCACTGCATCGAGTCACTGACCGGCAATTATCTCAATGCCTTCAGCAAGAGCTATGGGGAAAAGGCGCTCGAACTGTGCCGCCTCGTCTTTTTGGAAAAAGACGAGCGGGACGAAGAATCGGCCGATGCCCTGATGATGGCTTCCTGGCATGGCGGCATGAGCATCGCCTATTCCCAAGTCGGGATCGCCCATGCCATGAGCTACGGACTTTCCTATCTACTGGGCACCAAACACGGCGTAGGCAACTGCATCGTCTTTGATCAACTCGAAGACTATTATCCCGAGGGTGTTCGCGAGTTTAAGCGAATGGTGGACAAGCACGAAATACACATTCCCCGAAATGTATGTGCCGGCCTGTCAGACGCCGATTTTGACAAAATGATTGACGTGGCCCTGTCCTTGGAGCCGCTGTGGGAAAATGCCCTGGGAAAAGACTGGAAATCTGTGATGACCCGTACCAAATTGCGGACTATGTATGAGAGAATGTAGGGAGCATTGAGCCCATGCAGTTTTTGATAGCCGACCGAATTTTCCGGTGCCCCGGCTTTTTTGTGCAATGGAGGAATCGAAGAATTGAGGAATTTGACGGACCGGACTTTTGGGAGTAAACTCAACTTTCGGAAAAAAAACTGCCATGCTAAAACACCTCGCTTGCGGCATACTCAAAATGCTGGGGTGGAAAATCACCGGACGCTACCCCTACGAACAAAAGAAATTTATCGTCTTGGTGGCCCCGCACACATCCAACTGGGACTTTCCCCTTGGCATCCTGGCCAAGTGGTGCCTGCGTGCCGACATCAAGTATGTGGCCAAGCATACCTTATTCAAGCCGGTGATCGGCAGGCTGTTTCGCGCCCTGGGTGGCTACCCCGTGGACCGGACGCGACGCACCCGCTTTGCGGAAGCAGTGGTGGACCTGTTTAATTCCAAGGACGAGTTCGTCATTACCATCACGCCCGAAGGCACGCGCAAGCGCGTGCCCCGATTCAAGACAGGCATTTATTACATCGCGCGCAATGCCCATATCCCCATCCTGCCCACCAAATTTGACTACGAAAACAAAGAAATCAACTTCGGTGAGTTGTTTTGGACAACCGACGACAAAGAGCGGGATTTAAATTATCTCTGGGATTATTTTGTCGGTGTCAAGGGGAAAAACCCCGAAAACGGTATCTTTCCCCGGTCAGACCCGTAAAAATTGCTTACATTCGCAGGCCTTCTCACAAAATCGTAACCGTTTAGGTGCTCCGGTTTTTAGCGCAAAAACAGCGGGTACCTAAACAGTTACACAAAATCAGAAAATCATGAAGTCTGTTTACCCACGTATGCTGGTGCTCCTGGCTGTTTTTGCGGCATTCTTTGCATATTCTTTTGCCGACGGCTATGCCACACAAAAGAAAGGTGGCATCACCACAGCCCCCGGGGACCTGGAAAACGCCTCCGGACAAAAAGAAACGTGTGCCAAGTGCCACAACGGTAACCCTTACAACTCATCATTGGAAATACGCGTCCAGGATGCCAACGGGCACGACATCCTGGGCTACGATCCGGGTGCGTCATACACCATCAAACTCATCATCCATGCGGCCACGGGCACGCCCGCCGGCTACGGCTTTCAGATGGTCGGCCTGAAAGACAATGGCGATGTCGGCCTGCAAGACTTCCCCGGCCATTCGGCCAACGTCAAAGAAGTGAACGGCATCCTGGGCCGCAAGTACTTCGAGCACAACCAGCCCTCTACATCCAACGTCTTTACCATTGACTGGGTCGCCCCGCCCGCCGGCAGCGGCAGCGTCACATTTTACGCCGTGGGCAATGCCGTCAACCTAAACGGCAATCAGGGCGGCGACAGCCCCTGCAAGAAAAAAATGACACTCACCGAGGGCCTGATCCTGGCCAATGACGATCCGGATACCGGTGCGGGAATCTCCGTAATGGATGCACCGGCCACGAATCGCCTGCGCCTACGCATCCAAGCGGCACAGTCCGGACGTACACACGCCCTCTTGTACGATTTGAACGGCCGTCCCGTGCAGCAGCAAACGACACAAGTCTCCTCAGGTGAAAATGAGATGACGATGGATGTCTCATCACTTTCGCCGGGCCTATACATACTGACCGTCAACACAGGCGTCAAGCGCTATGCGACCAAAGTACTTATCCTGCGCTGACCGGTATCCGTGCAAAGAATTACTTTTGCGGTGACAGCTATCCTGTCGCCGCTTTTTTTTCCGGAGCATCCACCGAAAATCCGGAAAACTGTCGCTAATCTGACAATTGGGCAAAATGAAAAGACACCCGGCATTAGTTCACTTCTCAAGAGATCACCACGCGGTATTGGTCCTGGCCTCGCGCATCCGCAAAGGAATAAAAAAACAGGTACCGGACACACTTTTGCAAAACTATGTCATCCACGCGTGGCCAGCACTGCGGGAGCACTTCCGATCGGAAGAAGCACTACTCCCGGCTTTGCCGGGAATAAACCGGACCCACCCATTGGTCGCTCAATTTCTCCGTGAACACCGCGACATTGAGGCTACGTGGGAGGTCATTGCACACGGTACCGACGATGTGCTGTCTCCGGTATCTGAATGGGCAGAGCAGCTCGAAAACCATGTCCGCTTCGAAGAGCGGCAACTTTTCCCCTTTCTCGAATCCACACTCCCGCCCGAGGAACTCGACCGGATGACCCGACAGGCCGGCGACACCGTGGAACTCAATCCCGACTGGGGCCCGCCTTTCTGGACCGGGGCGTTCTGACGCCGGCTTACCGGTCAATGTAAACATATTGTTAGCTGATTTGGGCACACTTTTTGGATAAAACAGCCTGAATCCTTGGAGTTTGTGGTATATCCACCGGACGAAACGGTGCATAAATCACCGGGGATTTCGTGTAAAAGCAAGAGTAAACATGATAAGATGAAATATCTAACCTCCGCTATTTTGGTACTTTTCTGTGGGTTGCTTTACGCCCAGCAGGAGACCAAACTTGTCGCCTCCAACGGGGATTCTTACGATAAGCTTGGTATGTCTGTGGACGTCTCGGGCAACTGGGCCATTGCAGGTGCGCCCGAAGACGAGCCCAATGGATCCAAAAGCGGCTCCGTCTATATCTACCAGCTAGTCAACGGCACCTGGGAAGAAAAACAAAATCTCATACCCAGTGACGGCAGCGCCGACGACCAATTTGGCTATAGTGTCAGCATCAGCGGAGACTGGGCGGCCGTAGGTGCGCCATACTACGGTCCAAGTGCCACTCAAACGGATGGTAAGGTCTATATCTACAAGCGAAGCAATTCTAATAACTGGTACTTATTTGCCAGTTTTCAGCATACCAGCCTGGACAAGTTCGGTTTCAGCGTATCCATTGACAATGACTATCTCGCCGTAGGCGGTACCAACATGGACGTCAATATCAACGGCACCGTCAAACAAAGCGGCGGCGTAGTCATCTACCGCTACAACGGCAGCATCTGGGCTCAGCAAGCTGTCTTGGCGCCCAGCGACGGCAACAACTACGATGAATTTGGCAAAAGCGTCTCCATTTCCGGCAATCAAGTGGTAGTCGGGTCCTGGCACAATGACGGTGCCGGTACGGATGCAGGCGCAGCTTACGTATATTCGCGCGTGGGGTCAACCTGGACGGAGGACGCCAAACTGACTGCGTCGGATGCGGCCGCACTCGACAACTTCGGTTGCAGTGTGGCCATCTTGGACAACGACATCATCGTCGGTTCTAATCGAGATGATGATAAAGGCAGCAACAGTGGCTCCGCCTACTTTTATCATCTCTCTGGCGGCACTTGGACAGAACAAACCAAGGTCACAGCCTTTGACGGAGCCAGCAATGAGTTTTTCGGCACCTCCGTGGCTTTTATCAGCCCAAACAACGCCGTTATCGGCGCTGACCGCCACAAAGTAGGGGCCAGCCGGACGGGGGCGGCCTACCTCTACCAATTTGATGCAACAAGTGGCGACTGGATCGAAAACACCAACACCAATCAAATCCTGGCTTCCAACGGCGCCAACTATGACTATTTCGGTGTCAGTGTCGCCGGCGACGGCAGTTATGTATTCGTAGGCTCCTACCGCGATGACAACGACTCCAACCCCAGCGACCGCGACTGGGGATCGGTATATGCCTACGATGTCTCCCAAATCATCTTGCCGGTACGCCTGGGCGAGTGGCAAGCACGTGCATTGGACAACCGGACTGTAGAACTGACCTGGAAAACCTACCAGGAGAAGAATAACGAGGGTTTTGTGGTCGAGCGGAGTACGGACGGTTACAACTGGACGCGAATCGGCTGGGTAGCCGGCCAAGGCAACAGTGACCAAGTCATCTCCTATCGCTTCCTTGACCTGCACCCCGCCGCCGGCATGAACTACTACCGCCTGCGACAAAAAGATTATGACGGCAAGGCGACAATTTCTGACATTGTTTCGGTATCCATCTCCCACGCGTCCGGCTTTGCCATATTCCCCAATCCGGCCACCCAATGGATCCGGATCTCCACAGCCGATGACCGCATCACCGAAGCCACCTTTTACGACTTACAGGGGCGAGTCATCCGCCGTGTCCCCCATCCGGGCCATACCATCCAAATCGGCGACTTGCCGCACGGCACGTACATTCTTTCGGTCACCAACGAAGCCGGCGAGCGGTACAGCCAAAAACTACTCAAAAGATAAGCGAAAGTTGGACAAATTTTTCCGCAAAAGCCCCTCTGTTTGAGGGGATTTTTGTATTGTAACCGTTTAGGTACCCGCTGTTTTTGTGCTAAAATGCCAATTTTCACCCTAAAAACAGGAGCACCTAAACAGTTACTTTGTATCTTTGCGCGCTCAATAAGAGAACATTAACAATTCTCTTAAAGCATTGATTTTCAGTGCCAAACGTCAGGGGAAAAGGGAGCCGCCCCAAAAAAAATTCTTTTTTTTGAACAATTCCTTGGTCGTTACGGCGCTTTTGTTTATATTTGTTCTAAATAACGACTTACACAATGTCAACTTTCGAGTTCAACGTCAAGTTTTCCAAGCTGGAAAGTCTCTTGTACGCATTCGCCTATAATCTGACCAAGAATGCGGATGACGCAAAAGACTTGTACCAGGAGACGGCTTTCCGGGCTTTGAGCAACCGCGACAAGTTCCGTCCCGGTACCAACTTCAAAGCGTGGGTCATCACGATCATGCGCAATATCTTCATCAACAACTACCGTCGTAAGCGCAAGGCCGGCGTCTTTATGGATGCGACGGACAACCAATACTTCATCAACAGCGGCAGCACCGTGGTGGCCAATCGCGGCGAGAACAGCGTCCTGATGCAGGAGCTGGACGCCATGCTGGATGAATTGGACGACAGCATCCGCCTGCCCTTTTTGATGCATTATTACGGTTACAAGTACCAGGAGATAGCCGACCAGCTCGAACTGCCCCTGGGCACCGTCAAAAGCCGGATTTTCTTCGCACGCAAAGAATTGAAGGAGAAGATCCAACGCGCTTACGGTGGCAGGCCGACTACCAGGTAAAACGACATAATCCGCGAAAAAAGCTGCCCGCCCGACCGGCGGGTAGTTTTTTTATGCCTACCCGTTGCGGCCTTTTGGATAATGGAAATATCTCATCCCGACTCATAATTAATGGCGCCACCCCGGTCCCGGAGAAAAACACCCCACAAAAGCTGCCGTCGGGCCAAAAAAGCGGGAAAAATTGTACCGTGGCGGCTACCTTTGCACCCTATTTGCAGTATCTGCGAGTGGGGATGACCGCGCAAGGCCATTCTACTGGTAATTAACGTTCACCAAAAGCAACATCATGCGAAACATTGGCACAAAAAACCCCGCCGCCAGTTTGGATTACCTGGGGCTGGCGCCCCGGAATGTGTACTGGAATCTCACCCAAGAAGAACTGTTTGAAATGGCCATCAACAACGGCCAAGCGGTCCTGGCCGACACCGGGGCCCTGGTCGTGGAGACCGGCAAGTTTACCGGCCGCGATCCGAAGAACCGCTTCATCGTAAAAGACGACTACACTTCGGAAGTGGCTTGGGGCGACATCAACTATCCCTTTGACCCGGCCGTCTTCGACAAGTTGTATGACAAAGTCGTCGCCTACTTCAAAGACAAGGATATTTGGGTACGGGACGGCTACGCCGTGGCCGATCCCAAGTATCGCCTATCGCTCCGCGTCATCACGGAATATCCCTGGATGAGTGCCTTCGCACGCAACATGTTCTTGCGCCCGGAGAAAGAAGACATCCTGCATTTCGAGCCGGAGTGGCTCGTTCTCAATGCGCCCGGCTTCCTGGCCGACCCCGCGAAGGACGGCACCAAAGCACCCAACTTCGCCATCATCAACTTCACGCGCAAGGTCATCCTGATCGGCGGCACCGGCTACACAGGCGAAATCAAGAAAGGCATCTTTTCTGTCCTGAACTACGTCCTGCCCAAGGAGCACAACATACTGACCATGCACTGCTCGGCCAACATCGGCAAGGACGGCGACACTGCCTTGTTCTTCGGCCTGTCGGGCACCGGTAAGACCACGCTGTCCGCCGACCCGGAGCGGGGGCTCATCGGCGACGATGAGCACGGTTGGTCCGAGGAAGGCGTCTTCAACTTCGAAGGCGGCAGCTACGCCAAAGTCATTGACCTGTCACAGGAAAAAGAGCCGGACATCTGGGGCGCCATCAAGCACGGCGCCATCCTGGAGAATACCCGTTTCTTCCCGGGCACACGTACCGTCAACTATGCCGACACGAGCATCACACAAAACACGCGCGTCTCGTATCCGCTGTTTCACATCCGCAATGCCGTCGAGCCGTCTGTCGGGGGCGCACCCAAGAATATTTTCTTTTTGACGGCCGATGCTTTCGGCATTTTGCCGCCGATCTCACGTCTGACGCCCGGCCAGGCCATGTACTATTTCCTGTCGGGTTATACGGCCAAGGTAGCCGGTACGGAAGTAGGCATCACCGATCCGGTGGCCACCTTCTCCACCTGCTTCGGCGAGCCGTTCCTGCCCCACCACCCCACCGTATATGCCAATATGCTGGGTGACAAGATCCAAAAATTCAACGCCAAAGTGTGGCTGGTCAACACCGGCTGGGTCGGCGGCGCCTTCGGCGTCGGCAGCCGCATCAAGTTGCGCTATACCCGCGCCATGATCCATGCCGCCATGCGGGGCGACCTGGACAACGTATCCTACACCAAACATCCGGTCTTCGGACTGGAGATGCCCGACAGCTGCCCGGATGTACCTTCCGAGCTGCTCCACCCGCGGCGCGCCTGGGCAGACAAGGAGGCCTACGACAAGAAGGCTAACTACCTGGCATCCATCTTCATCAAGAACTTTGAGAAGTATGCGGACAAGGTCAGTGAGGAGATTCTGGCTGCTTCGCCTAAGGTGATTGAGTTTCATTGATCATTGGCACATGACACAAAGAAGGCGGGCCGGGCGGTCCGCCTTCTTTTTTGGGCAATAGGCCTTCCATCCACAACGGAAGTTCCCGGACAACAGTTCGAGCCGTCAGGCCATTGACCGGTAAGGGAAATGGAGAACGCACCCGATCACTGAGCGTGTCAAAGTGTAGGGCGCGTGTGGGACGGCAAAGCAATGCAATGCAAGCCAAACAAGCAAGCCCCGCACTTACTTGCTTTGCCTGTCTTTGGCTTTGCCCCTTCCCGCTTATGCTTTTTGCAAGATG
>JALVEF010000244.1 GCA_027031185.1 Saprospiraceae bacterium | reverse complement strand
CTGATTGGAAAAATGATAGACGTGTACTTATTACTAAATAGGTATTGAAAGTAAGCTGTCAAGAACACTATGTATGACATCATCCCTTGCCGCAGGCGCAACACAAAGGGAGTCCGCTGCATATCGGAGACGCTATATCCCCGCCTATCTGCGCTCATTGACCCGCGGCATCCGCGTTCCAATTATTGAGAGCGCGAAAATGACAGATGCTGCGCATCGCGGATTGTCGCGGATCTTTCCATTTATCTGGTCGGAATGCCTGCCGGACCGTCAAACCGCACCATAAACAATTCAATTATTTTTAATTTTTAATTTTTCATTTTTAATTATTAATTGGCGCTGCATTTCCACACCACATCTTCCACCGGGGCCTTTGGCCCCGTATATTGGAAGTGCCACCATTCCGTGCGGATGCCGCGAAAGCCATGCCGGCGCATGGCTTCTCGCAGGATTTGGCGATTGGCCTTAACGCGGGGAGACAGCCCCGGATAGTCCGCATGCGCCTCCGGCCCGAAGTAATCGAATGGCGTCCCCATGTACAGCTCCCGCCTGCCGGCAATGTCAAACAACGTCACATCCACCGCCATCCCGCGGTTGTGCATCGAACCTTGGGACGGGGGGGCTACATAGCCCGGTACCGGATACTTCTCCCACAACTTGCGTTGGGCCGACAGCGGCCGGTAACAGTCAAACACCTTGATACCCAAACCCTGCCTCCGCAAATCATCACTAACCTCCGCCAACGCGCGCGCTACCTCCGGCCGGAGAAAACACGCCGGACAGTCGTAGATCTTTTGGTGCGTGAAGTTGTTATCGGTCGCGTAGCGGATGTCCTGCACAATCGAAGGCGCTACCTCCCGGACATTGACAAACGAATCCAGCTGCTTATACAATACCGGTGCCGCCCTGTCCGCCGGCTGTACGGAGGCTTTGTCCGCGACAGAACTATCCACACAGGCCGCCAGGCCTGTAATCAATAATACCACAGTGAGAAACCACGCTTTTATTCCCATTCTTTTCCGTCCGGACATGACCATTGCGGCGCATTCGCTAATTAGTATACTCAAAGCGATTTGTTTTGGGACGGAAAGAACATCGAACAAGGAACACCGATTTGAGATTTTAGAAGGAATCCCTGAGCTATTCGAAGCGCCCACTTCTCAAATCTTCATTCGTTAATCCTTGTTCGATATTCCCAAGACTTGTCCCAAACCTGTTCATAACGAGTATATTTACTGATGCCGAACTTCACTCCCCGAATATAGCTTTCAGCTTCGCTTCGAGCAGCGGCCCGCGCAGGCCTTTGGCGATGATGCGACCGTCCCTGTCCAGTAAAAAGGTGGCCGGGATGGAGCGGACCTGATACAACTTCGCCGCCGCGCACTGCCAGCCCTTGACATCGCTGATGTTTGGCCACGGCAACGCCAGGTCGTCCATCGCCTTGAGCCAGGCCGCCCGGCGGCGATCCAGGCTGATGCCCAGCACCTCGAAACCCTTGTCGTGGTACTTCTCGTAGGCCCGTTTGACGTTGGGGATCTCGCGGCGGCACGGCCCGCACCAGCTCGCCCAAAAATCCAGCAACAACACCTTGCCGCGAAAGTCGGACGGCTTCAGCTCCTTCCCCGTCCGGTCGGGTAGGGCAAAGTCCGGCGCCACCGCACCAATGTCCAGCATCCTGGACTCTTGCAGCATCCGTTGGAGTTGGAGCACGCCCGCATCCGGCGCCCCGGAACGGGGTGCAAACTTTTTTATATACATGTTTGCAAAGTACTCAAACAACGCCTTGTTCTTTTGGCGAAAGCCCATCACAATCCCGCCCAGCGCATTCTTATACGTGCGCGATTCCGGCGGAATTTTTGCCAGCCACTCCTCGATAAAGTACTGCTTCAGCGCATCCTCCATGCGGAAGCGGTTCAGCGTGGCCGTATAGTTGCGGAAGGCATCGGCCACCATCGGGATGCGCTCATATACCGGATCCTTGAAGTCGGCAAAGCGGAAGTAGGCCTCGGCAAAGTAGTCCACCTCCGTGTGATAGTTCAGCGTATTGTTGATAAAACTGGGATAGGTCATCAGGTCGGCGATGCGCCCCAGGAACGCATGGCGATCGTGATACCGCTGGTTCCAGGCCAGCAATTCATCGTCCAGCTTTTTCATCGCCGCCTGTACCTGTTCGCGCGGCGCATTGTGCGGCAGCTGGCTCCGTGCCGCCTGATAGCGCACCGGCCAGTTGGCAGCCTCCGTGAACAGCTGTTCTGCATTGTGATTATAGGTACCCTCGGCAAAAGTCGCCTGTGCGATGTGGCGGCAGTGGGGCGCGAGCCAGACCTCCTTGTCCAGTCCGAAGATGACCGGCTTGACCACATTCGGTTGTTGGCCGACGAAGTAAATCACCGGCTCCCGGGTTTTGACTTCAAACAGGAAAGTGGAGTCTTTGGCCGCCTTTTGAGTCTGTATGATCTTAAAGATGAGCCCGTCAAATTCGTACAGCATCAGCTTGGCGGGCAGGCAGTCTTTGTACTTGACCCGCAGCCGGTAGATTTGGCCGGCCCGGGCACTTGGCACGGCACCGGTCAGCACCAGCACCACCAGCAAAAGCTTCGGTAAAATGGTCTTCATGAGTTCTTTTTAAGGTGAGCGCCCCGGCAAGGGGCGCAGCAGTGGCAAAGATAGGCGCTTTTGACCGGACTTCCCTGAATGTACTGTTAAACGCGCGATACATCCCGCAATCCCGGTCCGGGTAGGGGACAGGCTGGGAAAGAGGTAGCGATGCCCCACGCTCCCCCCTGGGAAGGAGTAATCCAAGGCGGCCCATGTGACAGGTAAGTAAGTGCAGGATGTCATCATTATTGCAGGGCCGCCCCACCGATGCACCGCCCTACATATATTTTTAATTTTTAATTTTTAATTTTTCATTAAAAAAAGTGCCACCGCTTGACAACGTCAAACGATGGCCATTCTCACAAAATCGAATCAGTACATTACACCGTGCAAAACCTGTTCCAATTTGTCGCGAGGCCCGCATTCATGCCGGCCGTCTCGTAAAACATCCGTACCTTTCAGCTGTTATTTGTCAAATCATACTGATGTACCCGGACTTCTCATACATCCTGCACGACCTGTTTGGCACCCGACCGGACAACTGGGCCTCTGTTT
>JALVEF010000243.1 GCA_027031185.1 Saprospiraceae bacterium | reverse complement strand
AATGTTTCGCCCGCCCTATGGCCGCATCGGCCGCCAAACGGCCCAGCTACTCCAAAAGCGGGGATATAAGATCATCATGTGGGACATTATGTGCGGGGACTTTGACCGGCGCGTCACCTGGCAAAATTGTCACGACCGCATCGTCAATCATGTCCGCCCGGGCTCTATCGTGGTCTTGCACGACAGCTTGAAGACCATCAACTGTGTGGCGGATGCCTTACCGGCCGCCCTTGAAAAGCTGCAGGCGCGCGGCTACCGCTTCGAAGCACTACCCTTTTGAAAACGGCACACGGGCACGCACGCAGGCCGGCCCAACCGATGCGCTTTGCCCCGACTCACTGCTTGAATATCTCCTTTAACTGAGCAGCCCTGCCGGGAAAGACCTGGCGGAAAAGGTCCGGCTGCTGCAAATAAACCGTGGCTGCTACGATGTCCGGATCCGGATCGGGCAGCCCGATGCTGGCCTCTACCCATGCCTTGGGCGTAAAAAACTTTTGGGCCAGCAGCGGCCAGTCATCCGCTGCAAAACGGGGAAAGACAATGTCCGGTCGCGCATGGCGGAAGGCCGAAATCCAGGAGTATAAGGCAATGTTGAAAATGGTCTCCCCGTAAAACTGCCGTACAATGGGCTCGGAAGCAAATATCAAAACGCCGTCCTCGTGGTGGACTTCCGCATGATGCAACCGCTTGTGGCGCGGCGTGGGAAACGGATGCGGATAGATCACGATGCGCTCATGGCTGGTCATTAGATAGGTATCATCGTCCATCCCAAAAGTCATACGCACCGCCTCGGCTCCAATTATCGTTTTGAGTGGCGACGGTACCCTGTCGCCCACTTTGGCAGTATATTCGTGGGCCATATTGAAATAGGTCAGGCGGAGCAAGAATTTGTCCTTTTCCGGGCCGTTTAGATTTTGGAAGAAGGTGAAGTACTTATTCAGAAATTTGATCTCCGCCGGCTTGGGTTTGGGCGGATAGCGACGCGCCCACCACCACTCTACCTGCGGTGAAAACATATACAAGAGCACCAATCCGACAAAGAAAGGGGCTGCCCACGGGGCAATAGCCGCATCCACTTTGTACGCCAGAAACAGGAGAATAACCAAGATGAAACCCAATACCAAGGCTATGATTTTGGAAACCATGCGACAGCATCATTTGGGACAAAAGTAAGGAAAGGAAATTGTACCTGTTTAGGTACCCGCTGTTTTTGTGCTAAAAACAGGAGCACCCAAACAGTTACAGGAAATTTTGTTGAGGGAATAACTTTATTGTTTTGAAAAAAGCACATAACTTTGCGCACTCGAAACCGGTACCTTAGCTCAGTTGGTAGAGCACAGGACTGAAAATCCTGGTGTCCCCAGTTCGACCCTGGGAGGTACCACCCGAAGGGACAGCTAGCGCTGTCCCTTCGTTTTTTGACGCGACGGGCCTATTCGATGATGGTCACTTTGAGCATATTGGTTTTTAGCCGCTTGGAGACCGGCATGGATCCGGTATTGACGATGACGTCGCCTTTCTTGACGATTTTGGCCTTTTTGAGTATGTTCGAAATGTCTTCAATGGTCTCGTCGGTGGACTTAAACTCATCGTAATAGTAGCAAGAGACGCCCCAGCAGATGTTGAGTGCGCCCAGGAGCAACTGATCGGAGGAGAAGATGAAAATATTGCCATTGGGGCGGTAGCTGGACACCTTAAAAGCCGTATATCCAGAGACGGTCAGGCCAGCTACACCCAAAGCGCCGATTTCGTTTGCCGTAAGCGCCGCGTTGAAGCAAACGACATCCGAAAAGAAAAGCGAAGACTTCTTGATGGGCTTGGGGCGGAATCCTTTGTAACCGATTGATTTTTCCGTTTCGTGGATGATTTTACCCATATACTTGACGACTTCGACAGGGAACTTTCCCACGGCTGTTTCACCGCTGAGCATCAGCGCGTCCGCCCCGTCAATGACGGCATTGGCCACGTCAGTAATTTCCGCCCGGGTGGGCATGGGATTTTCGATCATGGACTCCATCATCTGAGTAGCCACCACGACGGGCCGGGCCCATTGGATGCAGTGTTTGATTAGTTTCTTTTGAATACCGGGCAGTTTTTCGATGGGCATTTCGACGCCGAGGTCGCCCCGTGCGATCATGATGCCGTTGGATGCCTTGATGATCTTCTTGATGCGGCGGACAGCCTGTGATTTTTCGATTTTGGCCATCAACTTGGCCTTGTGGCCGCGGGATTCGACGATATGGCGCAATTCCATCATGTCCTCGGGCCGGCGGACGAAGGAGAGGGCAATCCAATTGAAGGGTTGATCGAGAATAAAGTCCAGGTCTTTGAGGTCTTTTTCGGTCAGTGCGGGCAAGGTGACTTCGGTGTCGGGCAGATTGACGCCTTTGTGAGAAGTAAGCCTTTTGCCGTGGATGACTTCCAGCTTGACGGTGTCAATGCCGTTGGTCTCCCTGACTTTGAGCACTACACGCCCATCATCCACCAGGACGCGGTCATCCACGGATACGTCCATAGCAAAGCGGTCATAGCTCATATAGATGCAGTCGGCATTGCCGACGCAGGGCGTGTTGGTAAAGGTCAGCATCATGCCGCGACGCAAATCCAGGCCATCGTTTTCGAGGTCACCGATTCGCAATTTTGGCCCCTGCAAGTCTGCCAAAAGACCGATGTGTAAATCATTTTCGACATTGATTTGTGTGACCAGCTCAATGATTTTGAGCTTATCCTCATGGCTACCATGCGAAAAGTTAAGACGGAACACGTCCACACCGGCCCTGACAAGAGCTTCGAGCGTTTTTTTGTTGGCGGAAGCCGGGCCGACGGTAGCCACGATTTTAGCCTTTTGAAGGCGATAGGTCTGTCTCATTGTAATGGTGTGTCGTTTGGAGGTTAGGAAAGTGAGCTCCGCACCCGCAAAATCGGAGGGGACACGGGGCAAAAGCCAAATGTAAAGGTAGGTAAATGGCGCATATCAATCGGGAAAAAACGAGGATGAAACGCCTGTTTTTCGGGGAAAAATCAGATTGTATGGGGGCAAAAAAAGCTGCATTGAACCGGGGCCCGAAAACAATGATCGTAGTTTGTGTGTTGTGGTAGTTCGTGTAGCGGTCGCACCGCCGGACGCATTGATTGTCAGCTGGTTAGACAGATATGCGCCTAAAAGGCCCCAAAAAATTTGGAGATAAGCGGTGATTCTCCTTACTTTGCGGCCCATTTTGTCACAAAAACAAGTACAAATGTCAGACGTAGTTGAGAAGGTACGAGCCATTATCGTGGACCAACTGGGAGTGGATGAGGCAGACGTAACGCCCGAAGCCAGTATTATCAATGACTTGGGTTGTGACTCCTTGGATATGGTCGAGCTCATTATGGCCTTTGAACAGGAGTTTGGGATCAAGATTCCGGACGAGGATGCGGAACAGATAGAGACAGTGGGTCAAGCGATTGAATATATTGAACAGCACAAGCGATAATAGGCCTGCATGGTCACCTATGCGGGATGTGTCCCGCATTTTTTTTTTGTGCGATGCAGGGTTCTGTACAAGGTCAAAACAAGGACAAAATTTGTACCTTTGGCACCGGATACGCGGATACAAACCGGTGTCCGATATGATTAGGAGTGAATAATGAGAAGAGTAGTCATTACAGGTATGGGCGCCATTACTCCGATCGGCAATGATGTGGAAGCGTTTGGTCGTGCCTTGCGGGCGGGTGTCAGCGGAGCCGGCCCCATTAGCCTGTTTGACGCTTCAAATTTTAGGACACGCTTCGCGTGTGAGGTAAAAGACTTCGATCCGTTTGCCCATCTGCCACGCAAGGAAGCCCGGCGCATGGATCGCTTCGCGCAGTTTGCGATGGTGGCCACCGCAGAGGCTATGACACGGGCGGGCTTGGATCCGGAACAACTGGACCCGGACCGTGCCGGCGTCGTCTGGGGTGCCGGCATCGGTGGTTTGGGTACACTGGAAAAAGAGATTACCAACTTTGCCCTGGGAGACGGCACGCCCCGGTACAATCCTTTTCTGATCCCGAAAATGATACCCGACATAGCCGCGGGCCTGATCGCCATCAAGTACGGCTTCCGCGGCCCCAACTACGCGACGGTGTCCGCGTGTGCCAGTTCGGCACATGCCATTTCGGCCAGTGCCGACCTGATCCGTGCAGGCAAGGCATCTGTAATGATCACCGGCGGGTCAGAAGCCACCATCACCGCTACCGGTGTGGGCGGCTTCAATGCCATGAAAGCCCTGTCGGAGCGCAATGACGCACCACAAACCGCCTCCCGTCCCTTCGATGCCGACCGCGATGGCTTTGTGCTCGGCGAGGGCGCTGCCGCACTGGTACTCGAAGACTACGAGCACGCCCGTGCTCGTAGTGCCACTATCTATGCAGAAATCGCCGGCAGCGCCGCCACCTGTGATGCCTACCACATCACCGCTCCCCACCCCGAAGGCCTGGGGGCCCGCAAGGTGATGGAGTTGGCTATCCGCGATGCCGGCATCACCGTGGAAGATGTGGACTATATCAATGTCCACGGCACATCTACCCCTCTGGGAGACATTGCCGAACTTAAGGCTATCAAAGAATTGTTTGGCACGCATGCCTACCAGCTAAATATCAGCTCGACCAAATCAATGACCGGGCATCTGCTCGGCGCGGCGGGCGCACTGGAAGCACTTGCTTGTGTTTTGGCCATTCATGAACAGTTTGTCCCACCTACCATCAACCACTTTACGGACGACCCCGAAATTGACCCCAAATTAAATCTAACCTTCAACAAGGCCCAAGACCGCCAAGTCAAGGTGGCCATAAATAATACGTTTGGCTTTGGGGGACATAATGCCTGTCTGGTCATTCGAAAAGTAACTTCATGATGCCGAAGGCATCATAATCTCTCATTCACCTAACCAGAGAGAATTGATCAAACTGTTCAAAAAGTTTTTCAACTACTACATATCCAAGGACAAACACTTGGCCCGTCAGGCGTATTATATGCTTGGGCTGATACCCGCCAATTTGAAGCGCTTCAAAATGGCGTTTTACCACAAGTCCTCCGTCTCCACTTCCAAAGAGACGACGTATCAGCAGCACCCGCTGTCGCGTAGCAACGAGCGCCTGGAGTTTTTGGGGGATGCCATCCTTAGCAGCATCGTAGCGGAATACCTGTTTTTGAAATATCCCGACAAAAACGAGGGCTTTCTCACTCAAATGCGCTCCAAAATTGTCAAACGCGACTCGCTCAACCGCATCGGACAAGAACTCGGCTTGCGCGAGTTGCTCGAGCAGTACAACCAAAACGCCAAGGTATCCAAAGCGATGATGGGCAACTCACTGGAAGCGCTCATCAGCGTTATCTATTTCGAGCTGGGCTACAAGCGTACCAAGCGCCTGGTCATCAACCGTATCCTGAAGCGCTACCTGGACCTGGAGTCACTCGAAACATACGATGACAATTATAAGAGTCGCTTACTCGAGTGGGCTCAAAAAAATCACGCTAACGTGGAGTTTCGTACCTTGAACAAGTACCAGCAGAATAAGCGAGACTGTTTTAAGGTTGCCGTCTTTCTGGACGGCAAAAAAATGGGCACGGCGGATGATTTCTCCAAACGCAAGGCCGAACAACTCGCCGCGCAGTCCACACTCAAACGACTTGGGCTAGTCCATCCTGACCGCCCGGATCGCAGAGCCAATGGTGATCTAAAAAATCCACAGGGTGACCATTAAAGGAGAGTAACTGTTTACCGCTGTTTTTGCGCTAAAATGCCCCTTTCGCACCTCAACAGTTACAAATGAAGCCGGAGCATTCCAAAAAGCCAGATATGGTGCAGCTTGGTATTCCGGTCTTGATGGAATTTCTGACCGGTGCGGTGACCACGGGTCTCCCGGCGGCACTGGATGGTGCCGACACAGCCATTGATGCGGCAGCCAGGCGGTTGGTGGATTACAAACTCGGCAGTATTGCCCGGCGGCTTCGCTTGCTAAAGCAAGACTTGACCGGTGATAACTTAGATGCCGGCCAAGTAATGGCAGAGATCGGCCGCCTGTATTTGTTGGCAAGTGCACTACGACAAAAGACCGGCGCAGCAGAGTTGGACCGCTATATCCTGACCCTGGCGGGCCGTCCCATCCGGCGCCAGCAGGTTTTGTCCAATGGCGCTACCCGCCAAAATGTAGTGTGTTTGGGCTGTCGCATCAGCCGGCAGGAACAGTTGCGTGTGCGTCAGTGCTGGTTTTGGCTACAAAAAGATGCCGGATACGGGATGACGCTGGATTTTGCACCGCGCTCGGCAACACTGCCTCCCACACTGCCGGCCGGTGTGCCCCATCGCGCGGACGTCTATTACTATCCCGGGCCGGCACCACGACGCATCCTCCTTGAAAATACCACACCGGATAGTGGTTTTCTGGTACCCCGGGTGGAAGATATCACCGGAGCTTTGCAACTCTTCCGCCAATTGTTAGGACACAATCCCTGGCTGCTTGATTTTCCGGTCACCATCCGAGGCAATCTGGGGCTTACGTCCGAAGGCCCCGTACTTTCCGATGCATCGCAAAACTGCCTGCCGATACACAAGGCGCACTTTCCGGAAGCTCTCTGGCGTGTGATAGATGACAAGTTGGTGGACGGCGTTTTCGGCACGTGGGACGGCTACACATTTGTGCCTGTGAGCTGGGTCATCGGGAACACTGTGGTGGAAAACGGCGGCGTAGAGGTGTCGTGATACACGACCCAAGGGGCTTTCGGAATTTAATCGGAAGCCGGTAACGCTTGCTTTCGGCGCCACTTAAATCGAAAATTCAGGGAAAGATTGGGTGTAAAACGCATCCCGTGGCTTTCGCGGATGACAACCGCCGGCTCTCCCTGGCCGATTAGCGCTTTGGGGGATACCACTAAAAGATATCGTCTGCTCAAAATATTGTCGGTATTGAGCACATTGAAAACGGAAAGCACGGCCGTGGCCCGGGCCCAGGGTAGCTCCCGGGTGTATTGCATGGACAAGTCCAATCTTGCATAATTGGGGAGGCGCAAGGTGTTGTAGGAATCATAATGCAGAGCAAAGTGGTAACGGCCATTGTCGAGTGTATCTGTTTTGATGACGGGTTTTGGCGAATAGGGACTACCTTCTTTGATGTACAATCCACCGCTAAGAGTGAGTTTGTTTAGAGTAATACCACCGGAAAGAAAAAGCCCTAATCTATACAAATAAGTGGCTTCGATTGGGTCAATAGCCTCGTTAAATTGGTATTTGGCTCCGGAGCGGGTAAAGCTCACCGTTGCGAAATGTTTGGGGCGCCAATACTGCAAACCAAACTCAAAGCCCTTGGCCTGCAAGCTACCCACAGATTGGATCAACAATTCGGACAGACCTGCCCCTTGAGATGACACTCCGGATACCCGTTTGTCATAAAAAGACGCATTGAACTGCACGCCGTCGCGCTGATAAGTCAGGCCAAGTGCCAGCTGCTCACTCTTTTGAATGGAGAAAATGCCATTATTATTGAGGCTGTCCGTCTGCCTAGCCACCACCCAAATATAATCCCGTACGGTCGGGCCCCTTTCCACCCAGATTCGGTTGAGTGTTTGATAATAGACGCTGCCACTCATGCGAAGAATCAAGTGTGGGCCAGGCTTTGACAGGACGGCAAAGCGCGGCTCCCAAAACCACTTGTAATGCAACAGGCCGTAACGGGTCATACGGGAACCAAAGAAGACGTGTACCTTATCAGTCAGATCTTGTCGATAATCCAGAAAGAAAACCTGGGAGGTGACAGAGGTCTTTTCCCGGTGGTTCGTTGTATCGGTCAGATTCCTGAAATTACTGAGGATAAAATCCTTTTTGGTATTCAATTGGTAGCCATAAGACATTTCTATATCATTGCGGCGCCATTGCGTCCGGACCGACCAAGTCCGATCGGTGATATGATTGCGATGCAGACCGGAGGTCTTTACAGAGTCGAGTGCCGGATCCGACACGTCATGCCCAAAGCGACGGCGATAATTAGAAAGGGAATAGGACAGATGGGTGACCAGATTGGGTCTCCAACTATACGCAAGGCGCGCATTCAGGCCAATGTTTAGGGTAAGTATAGAATCCCTTTCCCGCCGGCACAAGTCCCCCGGACAGGCGGCAAAATTGTATAGTGCTTCGTCCACGGTATAAAGTCCGGTCACGGAAGTACGCCACTTGTCACTCGGCTTCCACAACGCCTTGGCCATTATGTCGTAGAAGAAGTTTTTGGGCGTATTGATGATAACGCGATTGAGCGAGTCACTGACCGAGCAGGGTTTGTCCTGGGTAGGCAAAGCCCGACCGAAAAAACGTCTGTTGACGGCGCGATGAATCACACTGCGATCCAGAAAAGACCGCCTAAAACTAAGCAACAACCCCGCATTTTGACGCTCTAAGGGCAGTTCGGCATTAAAACCGGCGGACAGTAGATTTATATTTGTTCTGAGTGCAGGACGTTTGGGCAGGTCAGATTTGGTGCGAATATCAATAATGCTGGACACCCGGTTGCCGTTTTGGGCGCTAAACGTCCCCTTGTTGAAGCGTATTTCGTCCACCAAGTCGGCATCAAATGAGGAAATCTTACCGAAGGCATGTCCAAAATGATAAAGCGGAATATCATCCAACGAGATGAGATTCTGGCCCGGCGTACCACCGCGCACATTCAGTTCGGTAACGGATTCATCGGCGGTGGACACGCCCGGCAGTTGGCTGAGCGTAGCAAGCAAATCGTTGGGAATCAGTCCGGTGGCCGCCTTATTTTTTTGTGGACGAATAATGATCAAGTCAGGCTCCAACACAGAAAATTTGACCCCGGCAAAACGATTGAAATCATCCTTGACAATAACCGACGGCAAGGGCAATTGCACAGGTCTTAGAAAAATGGTCTTGCAGGGATGATTCAAGAAAAAAGTGAGTGCAAACCGCCGGGAAGCATAACCCAAAAAACGCACTTGCAAATCATCCGTCGGCACGAAGGGGCCGATAAGCTCAAAATACCCGGTAGAATCTGTCACTGTACCTATGGAGCTATGCAGGACGGAGACGGACGCCACGGAGACGGGCAAGCCGGTCTCCCAATCAATAATGTGGCCGCAAATCTTGTGTGAAAAGCGGGCATAAAAGTCTTTGGAGGCCGGTCTGAGTACAATACTCGAACCCAGTTTTTCGAATTCCAAACCGGTATCCCGCAAGAGTGCTATTAAGTCGGACTGGAGATCGTGACCGGAAAATGTGTAAGAAGCTAAGCGCTTTTTCGAAACCAAATCCACATCATAAGAAAAAGAAACACCGTAGCGCGATCCAAGGAGCTGGAGCATACGGCGTACAGGGACGTTGTAGTATGAATGCGAGCGCTGAGCCGACAGGCTAAAAGGAACGAACAACGAAAGGGCGATGAGCACAATCCAAGCCGGTACGATGCCCCACACGAGACGGTTGCTATCGGGCCGGACGAATTTGGACAGTGTGGTCATCAGTTTTTTGGTATGAGAGCTTCATGGCGCTGCAAACCATTCCAAGCGCCACATTCACATCGGATTTTGGGATGACACCGGTAAAGCGGCGCGCGAGATCCACCTGCGTGGTTTGAATGTCTAAGTTATATTGTCTTTCGATTTCCTCAAAGACTTCACGCAAAGAATTTTCGGCAAAGTGCAATTTTCCTGACATCCAAGCCGGGCGCTTGGCCTGCAGACTGAGTTTGGCACGTTGTCCGTTGCTCACTTTAACGCCCTGGCCGGCTGTAATCGTGTCGGATGCCATGTGGGACTTTACAGTAACTTCACCTTCGTAGCACTCCACCTTTAGCACATTGTCCCGATCATAGACGTCAAACTTGGTACCGAGGACAGTAACGAGGCCGTGGTCACTGACTACCGAAAAGGCATTGCCTTTTTGGACTTCAAAATAGGCCTGCCCTTCCAAATTGACCCTGCGCCGTTGTGACCATATCCAGGGAGAAAATGTCAAGCGGGAACCTGCATTCAGATGGACGCTGGAGCCATCGGGCAAGCTGACTAGCCGGGTCTCACCGACCCGGGCGGTATAACGCTCAATTCCCACATAAGAAAACAACCAAACGCCTATCCCCAAAAGCAAGGCGACCGCTGCGGCGACGCGCCAAGCCATTGGGAACAGGCGAGGCTGGCGTGTTTTGATAGTTACGGATTTGGAAGCTGTTTTTTCTATGGTCTTAGCGGCGATGGCGCGCCACATAGCTTCTTTGTCAAGCGGGGGAAGGCGGCGGGCTTCAAAATCCCGGAGATACTGCGCCAGTTCATCCAGGCCATCCATTCGCACCAGCTCCTCTCTCTCCTCGGCGGTCAAATTCCCTTCCAACCACCGGGCCAATAGCGCTTCGTTTGTGTTATTCTGCTTCATAACCGGTCTTGATACGAATTAACGAGCAAGATCCCTACCACTTTTCATATTTTTTTGCCGATACGTGACTTGATAATGAGCAGGGCTTTGTGCATGCGTTTTTCGACGGCTTTTACGGAGATATCCAGTCTCTCCGCTATTTCATCGTACTTGAGCCGCTCCATCCGGCTCATCAAGAACACAATGCGGCTGGGCTCGGGGATGTCCATCAACACCCGGTCCAGCTTTACTTTATACTCCTGCTCTTCCAATAAAAACTGGGGAGATATGTGGTCCACAGAGCTTTTGCGGTTGCTTATATAGTTGGCAGCCACCTTATTGCGGCGAAAATAATCGATCACGCGATTGGATGCAATTTTGTACAAAAAGCTCTTGACAGTCTCGGGGTCTGCATCCGCACACCGCTGCCACAAAGTCACAAAAACATCCTGGGTGATATCCTCGGCAAGAGCCAAATCATTGCACTTGGCATAAATAAAGTTACGGATACTTTCTCCATAACGCATAAAAACGGCCCTAAAAGCCGCATCATCACAAAGGTTTTTGGTCTCCGCCATAATTTTCGCTTGGGCAAAAATAAGAAGTTTTGGGAAATAGGGCTCACGAAAAGTAACTGTTTAGGTACCCACGAAAAAAGGAACGTCAATAACGCATTATATGCTTCACTGACAGACACCTAATCAGCCATAAAAGGGGACCATGACGCCCCACAGGATATGCTCAACGTATTCTAACCGAAAAATGCCCAAGTTATTGTCCTTGTTTGGATACACCCCGATTCTTTGACTAATAGGCAAAGACCTCTATGATTTTGTAAAAAATTTAGCAGATCACGCTCCCGCAAAAAAACAACTGTAACTGTTTAGGTGCTCCTGTTTTTAGGGATAAAATAGGCATTTTTGTTCCTGTTGAAGCGAAAATTTTCGATGCGTAGCAGCGCTACGTGAGAAAATTTTTGCAAAAACAGGGGCAAAAAG